>JAQWKF010000142.1 GCA_029247985.1 Flavobacteriaceae bacterium | reverse complement strand
GGACCCTCTCCTTAAAAGGGAGATGCTCTACCAGCTGAGCTACCAAGTCTATTGTTGTGACTTGGCTGGGGTTCGAACCCAGGACCCTCTCCTTAAAAGGGAGATGCTCTACCAGCTGAGCTACCAAGTCAAAATTTGAAGCTGCAAATATAGGCGCATTTTGACGATTATTCAAAGATTAAATTATCCTAAATTTGCATACTGCAATACTTTAAAATATGGCAACTTCTTTTTCTAACCCAAACGCAATCATATTATTGGGATATATGGGGTGTGGTAAGTCCACAGTTGGACGTCTGCTTGCAAAGACTCAAAACCTATTATTTGAAGATTTGGACGACATTATTGCAAGTGATGCAGGTACTTCTATCCCTGAATTGTTCGTTGAGAAGGGTGCCAAAGCTTTTAGAGAATTAGAACACAAAACACTAAAGGATGTACTTGAAGTTGCTGATTGTAAGGTGATTTCTTTGGGTGGTGGCGTGCCTTGCTATTACAATAACATGGCGCTTATTGCAGCTACTACTCCACACGTTTTTTATCTTAGTGCCTCCAACAAGACCCTTGCACAACGCCTTTTTCCCGAAAAGAATGGACGCCCTTTAATCGCCCATGCCGAAACGGAGGAGGCATTACAATCGTTTATTGCAAAACACTTATTTGAGCGTCAAAGCTTTTACAGGCAAGCTGCCCATGTTATTTCAGTAGACAACAAACCGGTTGAAGCGGTGGTGGAAGAAATTGGAAAACTAATCTAGGACAGCAATAAACCCTTTTGGTTTTACCAAAACAGCTACATTTTCGTTTATTGATGTAGACAATGAAACCCCTTTAAAGTCAGCTTTAATAGGGAATTTTTTGTGGTTTCTGTCTAGCAATACCGCTGTTTTACACTGCTTAAGCGGAACGTTTAAAAAATGTGTAACGGCATATATTAGTGTGGTTCCTGTGTGAAGTACGTCATCGACAATTACAACAGACTTGTCTGTGTAGTCTTCCTCAGCAAGTGAGGTTTTAATAGGATTAAGTGGATTTTTTTTATCTATCTTAATTTCACAACTTAAAATTTCTTTTGAAGAATTAGCTTTTAAATGATGAACAATCCGCTTGGCTACTGCATAGCCATTTGCAACAATACCAGCTATGATGATGGTTTTGTTTTCGCCATTCGCCTCAAGAATTTGATAAGCGATGCGTTCAAGCTTGTGCTCAATTTGTTCTGATGTTAAAATGATTTCACTCATATTACAAAAATACACAATATACCTTAGGCATCATCATCTAAAAAGTCTTCGATGTCCCGTCGGTCTTTTTTACTTGGCCTACCCGTACCTTTAACTCTTGACATACGTTGATTCTCATCTGCAGCATTTTTGAGATCTAAAGCTTCCTGTGGGGTGATGTCCTTACAATATTGCGAAACCAATTTAGCACCCACCCGGCTTTTGGGAATATCCAATACATAGATTTCAGTGGTAAGTTGTTGCCTTCGAATGCTGATTTTGTCTGAAACATACACCTGTCTTGAAGGTTTTGCGTTTTGGCCACCAAGCTGTACATAGCCTTTTCTGCATGCTGTGCTAGCAGCATTTCTTGACTTGTAATAACGAACCGCCCATAGATACTTGTCTACTCGCATCTTTATAATATTGCTACGCAATAATACATGAAAATTGTATCTTGCGCTTTAAATCTTATTTAATGAACAAACTAACGCTTTTTTTTGGAATCATATGCCTACTCGTGTTTGCAACTGCTTGTGAAGAGCAGCAACGCGGTGTTTCTGAACCACCCCGTGATTACGAAGCACAGCGTGCAGTTGACAATGATTCTTTGCTCAACTTTTTACAAACACGTTTTTACAATTACGAAGACTATGCAACAGCCGCCTCTAATGAGCGAGTAACTTTTGAAGTCAATATTATTGAAGGGGATAACGCCAACAAAACGCCTTTAATAGATCAAGTTGAGCAAATCAATATTAAGATAAAGAACACGGAAGACGATTACTTCGATCACACCGCCTATATCCTTAAAATTCGTGAAGGGGTTGGAACTACTCCAACGGCCGCTGACAGTGTTTTTGTCACCTATAAAGGTATGTTACTTGACCTTACAAAATTTGACGAAAGAACCAGTCCTGTCTGGTTTGAGTCTCTTTCAGTTGTAAAAGGGTTTGGCGCCCTAATGCCTCATATTAAAAAAGCAGCAACACCCACTATAAATCCGGACGGTACGTATGCCTTTGACGGGTTTGGCTCAGCTGCTATTTTCATGCCCTCTGCGTTGGGGTACTACAATTCTGTTAATACAACAATCCCAGCATATTCACCTTTGATTTTTTCGGTTGATTTATACACCTATAATACCTCCGATCATGATGGCGATTCGGTGCCAACCCACTTAGAGGATGTTGATGGAGATGGCTATTTTGATGACGACACAGATAATGATGGACTTCCTAACTTCCGTGATGACGACGATGATAATGACGACAAATTAACACGCGAAGAGTACGATGCTAATAATGATGGTATAGCAGACGACACGGACAATGACGGTACGCCGGACTATCTAGATAAAGATTAAGCTTTCTTAGTCAAAACTTGTTTCGCTTTCTTTACAATGGAACTAGCGTTTAAACCATATTTTTCCATAAGTTGAGCGGGCGTCCCAGATTCTCCAAAAGTATCTTGTGTAGCAACAAAAGCTTGTGGAGTAGGATGCTGTTCTGCCAGAACACGCGCAATACTTTCTCCTAGCCCTCCCAAGTAGTTATGCTCTTCACAACTTACGATTGCCCCTGTTTTTTTTGCGGAATCTAAAATGAGTGCATCGTCCAAAGGCTTAATGGTATGTATGTTGATTACCTCAGCGCTGATGCCTTGTTGATCTAAGATTTTTGCAGCTTCTAAAGCTTCCCATACGAGGTGACCTGTAGCTACAAGTGTAACATCTGTACCTTCTTGGAGAAGTATTCCCTTTCCAATATTAAAAGGCAAATCGCTGGTGAAATTAGGAACCGCAGGACGCCCAAAGCGTAAATAAACAGGGCCGTTGTGTGCTGCAATGGCATGTGTGGCTTTTCGTGTTTGCTCAAAGTCACAGGTGTTGATTACGGTCATGCCTGGAAGCATTTTCATCAACCCTAAGTCTTCAAGAATTTGATGAGTTGCCCCGTCCTCGCCTAGGGTGATACCAGCGTGTGAAGCACATATTTTTACATTCTTGTGTGAATAGGCAACCGACTGACGAATTTGATCATATACACGTCCAGTAGAGAAGTTGGCAAAGGTTCCTGTAAACGGAATTTTACCTCCTATGGTCATTCCTGCAGCAATGCCTATCATATTGGCTTCTGCAATACCTATTTGAAAAAATCGTTCTGGATGTGCGTCTTTAAATGCATTCATTTTTAAAGAACCTGTAAGGTCTGCACACAAGGCCACCACATCTTCGTTTTGATCGCCGATTTCTGCTAAACCAACGCCAAATCCAGAGCGTGTATCTATTTTATCTGTAAATGTATATTCTTTTAATCCCATCTTAATAATCTCCTAAAGTTTCTTCGTTTTGTGCTAGTCCTATGGCTAATTGCTCGTCGTTTGGTGCTTTACCGTGCCATGCATGTGTATGCATCATAAAGTCAACACCATTGCCCATTACCGTGTGTAATAAAATAGCAACAGGCTTTTGTTGACCCGAGGCTGCCTTAGCTGCCTCAAACCCTGCTAGAATAGCCTGTACATCATTCCCTTTTTCCACATTTATTACCGTCCAACCAAAAGCTTCTAATTTTGCGCCCACGTCGCCTAGTGGCAAAACGTCATCTGTGCTTCCGTCAATTTGTTGTTTGTTGTAGTCAATGGTCGAAATAAGGTTGTCTATTCCTTTGCCTCCTGCGTACATGATGGCTTCCCAGTTTTGTCCTTCTTGGAGCTCGCCGTCGCCGTGAAGACTATAGACCATATGTTTGTCCTTGTTTAGTTTTTTTGTTTCTGCTGCACCTATGGCAACAGACATGCCCTGTCCTAATGAGCCAGAGGCAATGCGGATTCCTGGAAGCCCCTCGTGTGTGGTGGGGTGTCCTTGTAGTCGCGAATCTAATTTTCTGAACGTGGCAAGTTCGGAAACGGGGAAAAAGCCGCTACGTGCCAAAACACTATAAAAAACAGGGGAGATGTGCCCGTTTGATAGAAAGAAAAGGTCTTCGTTCTTTCCATTCATGTTAAAGTCGGTCGAGTAGTCCATAACATGTTGGTATAGTGAAACGAAAAATTCAGCACAGCCCAAGGAACCTCCAGGGTGACCCGAGTTTACTTGGTGCACCATGCGCAAGATGTCGCGTCGCACCTGTGGTAATAACTGTTCTATAGATTCAATGGATGCCATAAAAATTAAATTTTGTCAAAAATAAAACTTCACGTCCATCTTACGCTATTATTTTATCATTATTTGTATTAAAAAAATGAACAGTTATTAAAAACCTACTTACCGACTAGTGTTGCGTATATTTGACGGGTGAAATTTTCATTACTACATACAGATGCTGCTTCAAAAGCTAGGGCAGGGGAGCTGACTACCGATCACGGAAAAATAGAGACGCCTATTTTTATGCCTGTGGGAACAGCAGCCACTGTAAAGGGAGTGCATCAACGTGACTTGGCTCATGATGTAAACCCTGATATCATCTTGGCCAATACCTATCATTTGTATTTAAGGCCTTCCATGCCTATTCTAGAGCAAGCGGGCGGTATTCACAAGTTTATGAACTGGCAAAGACCCATATTGACAGACAGTGGTGGATATCAAGTTTACTCGTTGGCTGAAAATCGAAAAATCACAGAAGAAGGTGTAACCTTTAAATCCCATATTGACGGATCAAAGCACTTTTTTAGCCCTGAAAGGGCTATGGATATTCAAAGGAGTATCGGCGCTGATATTATTATGGCCTTTGATGAATGTACACCATACCCATGCCCATATGATTATGCCAAAAACTCCATGCACCTTACACACCGTTGGCTTATTCGCTGTCAGGAGCACTTTGAAAAGACAACCCCTAAATACGGATATTCTCAAACCCTTTTCCCAATAGTCCAAGGAAGTGTCTATACCGATTTACGAGAGCAATCAGCCGAGTTCATTGCAAACACCAATGCGCCAGGAAATGCCATTGGCGGCTTGTCAGTTGGGGAGCCAGCTGAGGAAATGTACGCCATGGCTGATGCCGTTTGTGCCGTATTGCCAGAAGACAAACCCCGCTATTTGATGGGCGTTGGAACACCAATCAATATTTTGGAGAACATCGCTTTGGGCGTAGATATGTTTGATTGTGTTATGCCCTCTAGAAATGCACGTAATGGCATGCTGTTTACATCTGAAGGTAGTATCAATATAAAAAACAAAAAATGGGAAAACGATTTCTCTCCCATTGATCCCAACGGGAGTAGCTTTGTTGACGCTGCATATAGCAAGGCTTATTTACGTCACTTATTTGCTGCTAACGAGTTACTGGGCAAGCAAATTGCCACCTTGCACAACCTTTCCTTTTATTTGTGGTTGGTGCGCCAAGCCAGAAAGCATATTTTAGCGGGTGATTTTACGTCTTGGAAAAACACCATGGTACGTCAAATGGATAAGCGCTTGTAATATGAAGTTGTTAGACCTGTATATCATCAAGAAGTACATCAGCACTTTTACAGTCATGTTGGTGTTGTTTATTCCTATAAGTGTATTGGTCGACCTCTCTCAAAAAATTGATAAATTCAAAGAGAACGAACTCTCGGTAGTAGAAATTTTATCCCACTATTACGATTTTGTCTGGGTATTTGGGTACCAACTTTTCCCCATATTCTTATTCTTATCTGTAATATGGTTTACCTCAAAATTGGCAAGTAACACAGAAGTAATTGCGGTATTGAGTTCGGGAATTTCTTTTTATCGATATCTACGTCCTTTTCTCATTTCTGCTTCTATAATTGCCTTATTAGCTTTTGGCGCGAGTATGTTCTGGGTACCGAATGCCAGCGAAAGCTATAACCGTTTTAAATACGAGTACATAAGTAAGGGCAGAAAGGTGGTGTTGACCGAAAACATTTACAAACAAATTGGGGATAACGATTTTATATACATCAGCAATTATAACGCAAGTCGACAGGTGGGATATAATTTTACATGGGAACATTTTGAGAACAATCAGTTGGTGTATAAGATCAAGGCGCAAAACATCAGATGGGTTGAAAAAGACAGTATTCATCGTCTGTCCCAATTTTTTCAACGTACCATTGTAAATGATAAGGAGGTTATTAGGAAGGAGGCCCGTCTCGACACCTTGCTTTCATTGGATTTAAATGCCATTGCTCCTGTTACCTACAAAGCTCAAACACTCAATTTCTTTAAGCTAAACGAATACATCAAGCAAGAACGT
>JAQWKF010000135.1 GCA_029247985.1 Flavobacteriaceae bacterium | reverse complement strand
ATATTGCTGGGTACCGCAAAGGAATAGCCAATAAAGGTACCCATGCCGTTGCTGGTAATGGCCGTGTTGATACCAATCAAATCGCCGTCCAAATTAACCAAGGCACCGCCACTGTTCCCCGAATTTACTGCAGCATCGGTTTGGATAAAGGATTGGTTTTTGTTGTCATAATCGCTAAAATCTCTTGACTTGGCACTGATGATGCCTGCCGTAACGGTAGAGTTGAGGTTATAGGGATTGCCAACAGCGAGCACCCACTCGCCAATACGGGTGTTGTCGGAATCGGCAAAACGCACATAGGGAAAAGTATAATCGCCTTTTATTTTGAGTACCGCAATATCTGCATTGGAATCCGAGCCAATAACTTCTACCTCATACTTTTTGTTGTCGTTGGTGGTAATTTCTAGCGTGGTAGCACCCTCAACAACGTGGTTGTTGGTAATGATATAGCCATCGGAAGATACGATGACACCCGAACCCATACCAATACGGGGATACTCGCGTGCGCTTCTTCCATAGAAGTACTCCATAAAACTGTTGGGTCTTTGTCCTTTTTCTATGCTGGTGTTGGTAATGTGTACCACCGCATCAATGGTTTTTTCGGCAGCAGCCGTAAAATCCGTAGTGATGGCTTTTATTGGAGCAGTAGGGGTAAAATTAGTAGTAACCGTTTGGGGTTGCACTGGGGTGTAAACCACGGTTTGCTTTTGAGTAAGATGATATCCCACAAGGGTTATAAATGCAGCGCCAAAGGCTACAGCAACGTATTTAAAGAATGATTTCATAGCGTTTCAATTAAATATACATTCCAAAAGTAAAACAAGTGTTTTTGAGTTAAAAGCCATTTAACGCATTTTTAACATCATAGTCGCTACTGAATTTGGCTATATTTGCACATGATTTTTTCATTTGTAAAATATCAAGGTACTGGAAATGACTTTGTGATTGTAGACAATCGTGATAGCCGTTTTCCTATTCAGGACCACAGGCTTATAGCACAGCTTTGTCATCGCAATTACGGCATAGGTGCTGATGGGTTTATTGCTATAGAAACCGATACAACTTCTGATTTTTTTATGCGGTATTTTAATGCCGATGGTCATGAAGGTAGCCTTTGTGGCAACGGTTCTCGATGTGCTGTTCACTATGCCAATGCTTTGGGGCTTACCAAGAAAGAGGTTGTTTTTCGTGCGGCTGATGGTTTGCACCAAGCCACATTTGTGGGTGAGGAAGTAGCGCTTTCGCTGCATACTGTTACCGATTGGAACATCCATGAAGAAGCTCTTTTTATAGACACAGGATCGCCGCATCATCTTGTTTTTGTCGATGATGTAGCCTCGGTAGACGTTGCCAGCACTGGTGCAAAGATTGCCCATGGTGCCCCGTATTTTGCAGACGGTACCAATGTAAATTTTGTTGAAGTTACTGCCGCTGATGGCTTACACGTCCGTACCTATGAGCGTGGTGTTGAAGCGGAAACACTTTCTTGTGGAACAGGCGTCACGGCAGCTGCCATAGGCGCACATATAAGCAAGCGTGTGGCTTCAAAGAATATCAGTATTCAAACCAAAGGCGGTGTGCTGACCGTTTCTTTTTCAGATACCTCCAACGGATATGAAGCCGTAGTGCTTCAAGGTCCTGCCACTCCTGTTTTTAAGGGGCAATGGGAAATAACCACCAAATGATAAAACGCATATTTCTTGCTGTCATGCTCGTGTTGTTTCTTCTTGGCAGCGCATTTGTATTTCATTTTTACAGTGTATTTTTTGCTTCTAACACCGCTTTCGAAACGCCCCAGCAAGAAGTGCTCATACCATCTTCTGACACCAAAGTTGCAGCCTACGATTCTCTTGCTCGTGTGGTTAAACGCTTTGATTTTTTTCAGCAAGCTGCCAGCCGTAAAGGCTATCAACCTATCCCTGGACGCTTTGTCTTGGATAGAGGTATGAACAACAACGAGTTGATTAACCGATTGCGTTCCGAGAATAAACCGATTCGACTGGCGTTTAATAATCAAAAAACATTGATGCATTTGGCCGCATACGTTGCTGCAAAAATAGAAACAGACAGCACGGCCATCATGCAAGCTTTTTACGATGTTGGTTTTTTACAGAAAAACGGCTTTACAAAAGACAATGTATTGTCAATTTGCCTACCCAATTCGTATGATGTTTTTTGGAATACCACTGCCGAGCAGTTTCGCGACAGGATGTTAAGACAGTACAAGGCTTTTTGGACGCCAAAACGTGAAATAGCACGAAAAAAAATCAAACTTACACGAGAGGAAGTAGTGGCTTTGGCAGCTGTGGTTCACAAAGAATCTTACCGTGTAGACGAACGGCCAACAGTGGCAGGAGTCTACCTCAACCGATTGCGTAAACGAATGCGACTCCAAGCTGACCCAACCGTTATCTATGCATTGATGCGAAAAGCCAATGACTATGACATGGATATTCGCCGTGTGCTTTATGCCGACTTAAAAATCAAATCTCCTTATAATACCTATCGAAACAGGGGGATACCACCGGGGCCTATTACCATGCCAGACGTTAGTGCCATTGATGCGGTATTGTTTGCTGCCAAACACAAGTATCTATATTTTGTTGCTGATCCAAGTCGAAGTGGCTACCATTTGTTTGCCACAAACCTGTCTCAACACAACAAGAATAAAAAAATATACACCCGTTGGTTGCGCGAAAAAAACATCTATCGTTAGCCGCCAAGTAAGGAAAAAACGGCAGGCCTCTTATGTAAGTCTTCTTTGTTGTTGCGCCATACCTCAGCAGTTGCTGTTTTGATAAATTCTGTTGGCAGTGTGATATCACAGGCCACACTGAGTTGTGTTTTGGGTCTTAATCCCTTGCTTAATTCATTCAAAAGCGCCATGTTTCGATAAGGAGTTTCGATAAATACTTGCGTTTGATTTAGTTCAATGGATTTTTTTTCATAGGCTTTAATGGCTTTTCTGCGTTCAGCTTTATCGATGGGCAAATAGCCATTAAAGGCAAAAGATTGGCCGTTGAGCCCGGCTGCCATTACCGCTAATAGTATGGAAGAGGGCCCTACCAGTGGAATAACTCGAATGTTGTTAATGTGCGCTCGCGCAACAAGTGCTGCCCCTGGATCTGCAACGCCCGGACAACCCGCATCTGTGATTAAACCCATGTTTTGCCCATTTTGAAGGGGTTCGAGCATGGCAGTTATGTCTTCTTCGGTTGTGAATTTATTGAGTAAGTGAACGGTAATCGTGTCTTGGGGTATGTTTGGACTAATACTTTTGACAAACGCCCGACCTGCTTTTTCTTTTTCAAAAACAAAACAGCGTAAAGCCTCAATGGTTTTTTTGACCGATATGGGCATTACTTCAAGAGGCGCCGTGTCGCCCAATACATTTGGAATTAAATAAAGACGTCCTGTTGTTTGTGTGCTCATTTGGTGTGTTTCATTAACCATTTGCTGCAACAATCATGCAGGAGTTCATAAACACGGGCAAATCCATCAGCTCCACCGTAATAGGGATCGGGAATATGTGAAGCCTCCACCTCGCTTGCGGAGGTAATAAGCACAATTTTATTGCGTTGTGCTTTTGAAGTACAAAGGGCTAGGGCATTGGAAAGGTTTTCTTCATCCATGACCAATATGTGATCAAAAGCATCTAAATCGGCAGGCGTTAGTTGTCGTGCTTGTTGGCTGCTGATGTCAATATCGTGCAAGGCTGCAATAGCAATACTCCTGTGATCTGGTGCTGCGCCTAAGTGGTAGTTTGCCGTACCAGCAGAATCTATTAGAAAATCAGAATTGTTGGTGAGTTTCCGCATGATGCCCTCGGCTAGTGGTGATCGGCAAATATTACCCAAACACACCATAAGCACCTTGGTAGTCATGTCTTAATTGGAAAGTTTCTTATTTAGATCGTCCACATATTTGCGAAACTGCTTGTCAGTAAATGCAAGGTTATCAACAGTTTTGCAGGCGTGAAGCACCGTGGCGTGGTCGCGGTGTCCAATTTTAGAGCCAATACTGGCGAGTGAAGCCTTGGTCATTTTTTTAGCAAAGAACATGGCCAATTGCCTTGCTTGCACAATATGGCGTTTTCGTGTTTTTGACTGCAGTGTAGTTACGTCCATTTGGAAATATTCCGACACCACTTTTTGAATGTGGTCGATAGATACTTCTCTCTTGGTATTGCGTACAAATTTCTCAACGATCTGTCTGGCCAGCTCAAGGGTAACTTCTTTTCTGTTAAAAGATGCCTGAGCGATAAGCGATATGATGGCACCTTCGAGTTCGCGCACATTTGTTTTGACAGATTTGGCAACAAAGTCGATGATTTCATCTGGCATTTCAACGCCGTCACGGTACAATTTGTTTTTGAGAATTGAAATCCGTGTTTCGTAGTCTGGACGTTGCAATTCTGCAGAGAGTCCCCACTTGAATCGCGATAGCAATCGTTGCTCAATGTCTTGCATGTCAACGGGTGCCTTGTCGGAAGTCAAGATAACTTGCTTACCGTTTTGGTGTAAGTGGTTGAAAATGTGGAAGAAAACATCTTGCGTTCCTGTTTTTCCAGAAAAGAATTGAACATCGTCTATAATAAGGACGTCCATTACTTGATAAAAATGAATAAAATCGTTTCGGGTATTTTTCTTAACGGCTTCTATATATTGTTGTGTAAATTTCTCTGCTGAAATATATAAAACAGTCTTTTCTGGATATTTACTTTTTATGTCAACTCCTATGGCATGAGCAAGATGGGTTTTTCCAAGACCAACGCCGCCAAAAATGAGCAGCGGATTGAAAGAAGTACCGCCAGGCTTGTTGGCTACTGCAATACCAGCTGATCTTGCCAATCGGTTGGCATCCCCTTCTAAAAAGTTTTCAAAGTTATAACTTGGATTTAATTGCGATTCTACCTTGAGGTTGCGGATTCCAGGAATTACAAATGGATTTTTTAGTTCAGCGCTTTGAGCTTGAAGAGGCGCTTCAACATTTTGTACTTTAATGCGTCCTTTGTTTTGGCTAGGGATGCTTTCTGTAAATGCTTGTTTGCTGCCAAATGTATTTTCCATTCGGATAACATAAACAAGCCTAGCGCCTTGGCCTAGTTCTTTTGTGAGTGCAACTTTTAAAATTTCAAGATAGTGTTCTTCAAGCCACTCGTAGAAAAATTTACTTGGAACCTCAACACTGAGGGCGTCGCCGTTTAGTTTCAATGGTTTAATAGGATCGAACCAAGTCTTAAAAGCTTGATTGTGAATATTGTCTTTAACAAAATTCAAACAATTACCCCAAACGCTGTTAGCGGATTTTTGCATTTTTACTATTGGTTGAAACGTTTTGTTGTAACAATTAATGTATAAAATTTGGGGTTTTTAGTGGTTTAATTGTACAGTACAAATATGTGTTTATTTTTTTTTAAAAAAAAGTGTTTTTCCTATTGAATTTTCAGAAAGTTTTATGCATATTATGGCTCATCAAAATTCTTTTTTTTTGACATGAATTACTTACAATGAGTAAGAAAAATATTACAATCCATAAAACCGTTCATTATCATCAAGTTGATCAGATGGGGGTTATGCATCATGCACAATATGTATATGCGCTTGAGCAGTCAAGAATTGAATGGTTACTGAATCAAGGGGTTAGCTATGGCGATTTAGAAAAGAAAGGCATTTTGCTCCCCGTAGTCGATATTAACATACAATATAAGAAGCCATTGCACTTTGAAGACGCATATTTTGTTCATGCAACTTTAAACGAATTAAACGGATATTATGTCGATTTTTCCTATGTAATTGAAAATCAGGAAAAAAAATCTATTGCCTCGGCTACAACGCGTTTGGTTTTTGTTGATGCGCAAAGCCGCAGGGCTATGAAATGTCCTGATTTTTTACTCAAGGTCTTTCATTCACAATAACATGTAGGATATCTCCTACAATTTTTTTTGATGTCTTTTTTCCTTGTGGTTGTGGTGGAGCCTTGGTTCCTTTCTCGATCCGTTTTTTTGCTTCAATAACACGACATTCGTTCCATAAATTTGATGCTAAGAATCCTTGAAGTGTTGTTGTGCCTCCTTCAACCATTATGGACTGTATTTCATTATCTAAGCACCAATCCAGTATCCCTTTTAAGGGATCTTTTGTTGAAACAGTAACCCAGCTAAGATTTCCCTCTATTTTATTGAGGCTGTTGTTAAAAACTACTGTTTTTGCGTCTCTATTTAATACTTGTGCATTTTCTTTTATGCTGTTGTTGGGGTCTATGACTAGTCGGATTGGATTATTGCCATTCCATTTTCTTGTTGTCAGTAGCGGGTTGTCATCATCTACTGTTTTTCTGCCTACCAAAATGGCCTGTTCTTCAGCGCGCCAGCGGTGTGCGAGTTGCTGACTGTCTGCATCACTAATCCAAAACACCTTTCCTTTGTTGGAATCTTCAGGTGCAATATAGCCATCAGCTGTTTGTGCCCACTTCAATATAATATAAGGTCGTTTTTTGGTGTGAAAACAATAAAAACGTTTATTTAATTCCACGCAGGCTTCTTCTATTACGCCACTGATTACCTCAACACCTGCTGCTTTTAGCGCTGCTATTCCGCGCCCAGCTACTTTTGGATTGGGATCCGCAGCACCTATGACTACTTTTTTAATACCCTTAGCCAAAACCAAATCACAACATGGGGGTGTTTTGCCATGATGGGAACAAGGTTCAAGGTTTACATATAAAGTAGCGCCAACGAGTGTTTTTGGAGACAACTTTGCCAATGCGTTCACTTCGGCGTGTGCCGTTCCGGCCTTTTGATGCCATCCTTCCCCTATAATTTTACCTTCCTTAACGACCACTGCCCCCACCATGGGATTGGGGTAGGTGTGTCCTAAGCTCTTCTGAGCTAGGACCAAACAACGGCGCATAAAAGTATCGTGAGTTGGATGCAACGGGATTGTGTATTTTAGCAAAAATATCAAATATCTACTTGCGAATCCGATTTCATTTACAATAGACCCACGTTGACACTAAAAAAACAAAGAGCACAATTCCAAAAGCTACTTTCATCACAGTACACCCAAGATGAAATTCGTCTTCATTTTGAAATGTTGTGTGAGGCCTATTTAGGCTTCACACCCGCTCAGGTTGTACTCGAATTAAATGAATATTTGTTGCCAGAGAAAGAAACGCAATTGCAAACCGCATTAAAAGCTCTTCTAGATAATGAGCCTATACAATATATTATAGGTAGCGTTGTATTTGCAGGGCTCAGGTTGAAAGTAGATGAACGGGTGCTTATTCCTCGTCCCGAAACAGAAGAACTGGTGTATTGGTTGCTATCAACATACAATGCTGAAACACCACTTCGAGTGTTGGATATAGGAACAGGAAGTGGTTGTGTGGCAATAGCGCTTAAGAACGCACGTCCAAACTGGGAAGTTACAGCTTGGGACGTTGATATGGATGCCTTGACAATAGCGAGACAAAATGCAAATAAGCATCAGCTTTCTATAAATTTTGAAGTTGTAGATGTGTTGGGGGCTCAATTACCCAACAAAAAATGGGATATCATTATATCAAACCCTCCCTACGTACCTGAGTTCGAAAAAGCACAAACGGCATCTCACGTTTTGCGAGAACCCGAGCATGCTATTTTTGTATCCGGCAAATCGCCTTTAAAATTCTTTATTCATATTATTAACTATGCAGCTCAGCAACTAAATACCAAGGGCAGTATTTATTTAGAAGGACATGCCCCGCTTATGAAAACGCTTCATTTGCTTTTAACACAAGCAGGATTTTCCGATATTGTACTTCGAAACGATTTTAGAACAAATCCACGGTTTATTCGTGCAGAATATCGATGAATACAGCAAAAAAAATACAAGCATTAAGGGCCGAGCTACACGAGCATAATCGCCTCTATTACATAGAAGATGCTCCCGTGATTTCGGATCGTGAGTTTGACGAAAAACTGGCTACACTACAAGCGTTAGAAGATGCAAACCCTTCTCTTTTTGATGCCAATTCACCTACCCAACGCGTTGGCGGTGCAGTAATTAAAAATTTCAACACCATTGCTCATGAGCAGCGTATGTACTCCTTAGACAATTCCTATAATAGACAGGATTTATTGGACTGGGAACAGCGTATGTGTAAAAACCTAGGTGTGACATCTTTGGATTACACTTGTGAATTGAAATACGACGGTGCTTCTATCAGCCTGACTTACGAAAATGGAAAACTTGTGCAGGCCCTTACACGAGGTGACGGATTTCAAGGGGATGAAGTAACCCAAAACATCAAGACCATTCACAGTGTTCCCTTGCAAATTTCAGCCCCTGATGTGCCCCAGCGTTTTGCCATAAGAGGCGAAATTATATTACCACTTGCTGGCTTTGATCAAATGAATAAACAACGCATAGCCCAAGGAGAGGAGCCTTATATGAATCCTAGGAATACGGCGTCTGGTAGTTTAAAACTGCAAGACAGCAAGCTGGTCGCTGCCCGTCCTTTGGATTGCTTTCTCTATCAAATTGTTACTGACAGAAACGTATTTAAAACCCAGCTAGGGTCATTGCAAGCAGCCAAAAGATGGGGCTTTTACGTACCCGAACATTTTGTGCACGCTCATAATATGCAAGAGGTGTTTGTCTTTTTAGACCATTGGGAACAAGAACGAAGCAATTTGCCTTACGAAATTGATGGGGTAGTGGTTAAAGTAAACCAACTGGCATACCAAGAGCAACTTGGGTATACAGCCAAATCACCGCGTTGGGCCATGGCGTATAAGTTTAAAGCAGAGGCGGTTGAAACCCAACTGGAAGATTTGGTATACCAAGTAGGTCGTACGGGAGCAGTTACTCCTGTGGCGCAGCTAAAGCCCGTATTGTTGGGCGGTACTATAGTCAAGCGGGCATCTTTGCACAATGCAGATTTTATCTCTGAACTTGGATTGCACCTTAACGATACCGTCTCCGTCGAGAAAGGCGGTGAGATTATTCCCAAGATAACTTCGGTCAATCACAATAAGCGTTTGCCTAATAGCCATGCCATTATCTATGCAACCCATTGTCCATCTTGTAATACCCCATTAAAAAGAAATCCTGAGGAGGCACAACATTATTGTCCAAATGCAGCTGGTTGTTTACCGCAACGTGTGGGTCGTGTGGCACATTTTATCTCTCGGAAAGCCATGGATATTGACGGTCTTGGCGCTGAAACCATACAATTACTTATAAAAAATAACCGCATCAATAGCTATGCTGATTTATACGCTCTAACTGAAGCAGACCTTATATCACTCGATCGATTGGCTGAAAAGTCAGCACGGAATATAGTGCAAGCCATTCGTGCCTCTGTAAGCATACCTTTTCATCGGGTTTTATTTGGTTTAGGGATTCGGTATGTGGGTCAAACAGTAGCCAAGAAGTTAGCCCAAAATTTTGGGTCTATAGATGCTTTGATGCAAGCCGATGTTGATGCCTTGGAAGCTGTTAACGAGATAGGCACACGTATCGCACAAAGTGTTGTAGCATTCTTCCAAGATGTAGATAACCTTTTTGTTATTTCACAATTGCGCGCCTCTGGTGTTCAGCTTGAAGCAGCCATTTCCTCCAAACCCACTTCAAATACGCTTGCAGAAATGCGTTTTGTGGTTTCAGGTGTTTTTAGTCAGTATTCTAGAGACGAATTAAAGGCTACTATCGAGCAGCATGGCGGTAAGATTTCATCTTCTATTTCAAAAAACACCACCTATTTAGTGGCTGGTGATAAAATGGGTCCTGCCAAGAAAACCAAGGCCGAAAGCTTGGGAGTTCGCATCATTTCTGAAGAAGAATTTGATGCACTTATTAAGTTGTAATGTTGTGTTTGTAACAAACCGTTAGTTTTTTATAATATATTGCTGTGGTGATGCAGCCACCTCTTATGAAAACACTACTTTTGCCACAATGAATTTTTTTGCTAATCGTATCGTAAAACAGCAGCTTAGTTTGCTTGAAGGCAGGGTAGGTGTAAATCCTTCTCATGTTCGGCGTATGGTTTTTATTCACGATATAGATTTAGACATTACAGAAGCACAATTTACGGATATGGTTGATTTTTTTTCACCCAAATTTGAAACGATTGAGCGGATCCATTTTCACTTAAACAAGAAGATGCTAGAGGGCTTGCCCAAACCCCACCTCCAGCCAAAAAGTTTGGACTGGCGCGGCAGAATATTGGAAGGTGATTTGAAATATGTAATAGCACAGCAATATGATATTGCTATTCATTTTGTACAGCAAGGCAATCTTTCGTTGTCCTCTTTTTCTGCACAGCTCAATGCATCTTTTCGCATTGGGCCGTCTTGTATGGATAATAGACTGAATGATTTGGTATTACCTACACGTTTAGATTTTGGAGGGTTTTTGAATGACCTTAAAACCTATTACAATAAAATAAAGCCTCATGCATAAGCTAACAATTAAATCCACAGGAGTAGCGGTGATTACCCCTTTTGACGCTGAAGGTTCAGTAGATCATGATGCACTTGCGCGTATCATTCATTTTTTGATTGATAACGGCATTGATTTTCTTGTTGCTTTGGGAACTACAGGCGAGTCAGTCACACTTACTGATGAAGAAAAGCAGGCTGTTTTTTCCACTTTTGTTCGCGAAAACAATCAACGCGTTCCGCTGGTTATGGGGGTTGGTGGCAATTGTACTCGTTCGCTAGTTGAAAGATTCCAGTCTCTCGATACGAAGGGATTTGACGCCATACTTTCCGTTACACCTTATTACAACCGTCCTAGCCAAGAAGGATTGTATCAACACTATATGGCATTGGATGCGGTTACGCCCTTACCCATATTAATGTACAATGTTCCAGGAAGAACGGGGGTTAACATGACTGCTGAGACCACGTTGCGTATTGCTCACGACGCAAAACATATTGTAGGTGTTAAGGATGCCGGTGCCGATATGGATCAAGGTGCTGCCATTATAGCGCAAGCGCCAAAAGATTTCTTACTTTTTTCCGGAGATGATGAAACCGCAATTCCCTTAACCCTTTTAGGTGGTGATGGCGTTATTTCTGTTATAGCTGGAGGCTTTCCAAAAGCTTTTAAACAAGGAATGGATGCTGCTTTGGTTAAGAACGAAGCTGAAGCAAACAAAATAAATCAGCAATTTAAGCCTCTTATAGATTTGTTGTATCAGGAAGGAAACCCTGTAGGAATTAAGGCTGTTTCTCAATTGTTAGGCCTTTGTGAAGCCAATTTGAGACTTCCTTTAGTTAGCCCTTCTGATGCACTTGTAGCGGCCTTAGATCCTTATGTAAATAAGCTTAATTAAAGATCAATCCCAGCCTTAGGCCAATGGTATTGTGCCCCGAGTTGGGAAACTTCAAATCTGCATTAGATTCATGTCGTAAAATAATTGAGCTACTTATCCATATTTTTTCATTGTATTGCATCTTCAATCCTATTCCAACATTATCGGAAAAGGCAAGTCCAGCTGCCAAGCGCTCTGTTAGTTGTGAAGTCCACATAGGCCCAATGGAACCGTATCCAAATACAGCTATTTTGGGTTTTAAAAACCAGTTAAATGTCACGCCTAGATGCGCTGCCAATTGATGAATGTTTTTTTTCGTCATTGCTTTTTCTTGAAAATCATCTGGAAAGTGATCAAAGTAAGGGGTTGTTGTAAACCACTTGTTAAGGAGTTGGTGCTTTGAAAAATAGTATCCTAATTCACTCAAAACGTTTACTCTAAAACCGCCTAGCTGAAATTGTTGTAACCTTACATGACCTATAATATGTTGTTGGGTAAGTTTATATTCTTTACTATTAAAGGGAAAGGCTTGCTGTGTTGCATGTCCGATGTGTATTCCCCAATCCGATGGGCTAGGTGTTTCTTGTGCTGCCACGATTTGAAAAAAGAGTAGGATAGGAAGAACACGAAAATAAGATATGCGCATGCACTTTATATATAAAACGTTTTAATTAAATTAGCCAACATGAAATTACCAAATTATTTAGTTATTGGCCTACTTTTTTTAGCAGTAGGTTGTAGTGATTATCAAAAAGCACTTAAAACCGAAGATCCTGGGGTTAAAAACAAACTTGCACAATCGCTCTACGAGCAAGGGAAATATCGCAAAGCAGCACAGCTTTATGAGCAGTTGAAAATATCATATAGAGGGAAGCCACAGGCAGAACGAATCATTTTCTTTTATGCAAATTCGTTGTTGGAAACCAAAAACTATATTTTGGCAGCTTATGAATTTGAAACGTTTGTCAAGGCCTATCCCAAAAGCCAAAAAGCCGATGAGGCTTATTTTCTTTTGGCACATTCGTATTATATGATATCGCCAAATTATAGCCTAGATCAAACGGATACTTATGAGGCTTTAGATAAACTTCAAGAGTTTATCAACCGTTACCCTCAAAGTGAGCGTATGGACCGTGCTAATGCTATGGTGGAAGAGCTGCGTATCAAGACCGAAAAGAAAGGTTTTGAAAACGCCAAACAATACAACACCATCCGCGACTACAAGGCTGCTATGAAAGCACTGGATAATTTTATCGCGGATAATCCTGGTACGTCATATCGTGAGGGAGCACTTTTTGTTCAGTTCTCTGCAGCAACCACACTTGCCATCAATAGCGTTCCTTATAAAAAGGAAAATCGGCTTGAAGATGCTAAATCTAAATTTGAAAACTTCGCGCGTTTATACCCAGAATCAACGCATATGAAAGACGCCAAAAAACTCTTCAAAGATATTGAGCAAGAAATCCTTACTTTTGCATCCAATTAAATTTTTCGCATGGACCTAAAAAGCACACAAGCCGCTGTAACTTCAAAAACATATGACCGCAACGAATTAGATGCGTCAACTGGCAATATTTATGAAAGTATTTCAATCATGGCAAGACGTGCCGTGCAAATCAATGAGGACATCAAGACAGAATTGTTCGAGAAATTAGAGGAATTTGCTACACCCACTGAAAATTTAGAAGAAATTTTTGAAAACAAAGAGCAAATAGAAGTTTCTAAATTTTACGAGAAACTACCAAAGCCACACGCGATTGCTATTGAGCAATGGCTACAAGAAAAGATTTACTACCGTCATACTGACGCTGACGCAAGCGAATAGTCATGTCAATCTTGCATGACAAGCAAATCCTACTCGGAATTTCGGGAAGTATAGCGGCCTATAAAACGCCGAATATCGCCCGGTTGTTAGTCAAAGCTGGAGCAAAAGTACAGGTTGTGATGACCGATGCAGCCAAGGGATTTGTTACACCCCTTACGCTATCTACCCTTACAAACCGTGAAGTGCTGACTTCTTTTACCCAAGAAGACAACGATAATGCCGTATGGAACAATCACGTTTCCCTAGGTCTTTGGGCAGATATTATGCTTGTAGCACCTGCCTCTGCCAACACCCTTGCTAAAATGGCAACTGCCGTAGCAGATAATTTGCTTTTAGCAACGTATCTTTCTGCAAAATGCCCCGTTTTTTTTGCGCCAGCAATGGATTTGGATATGCATAAGCATCCTGCCAATCAAGAAAACATCAATCGTCTGGTTGCCAATGGCAACAGGCTAATACCCGCTACTTCTGGACCATTAGCGAGTGGGTTAGAGGGTGAAGGACGAATGGAAGAACCCGAGCAAATAGTGGCCATTCTCGAGGCTTATTTTAAGTCAAAATCACCGCTTTCTGCCAAAAAAATTGTCATTACTGCTGGTCCTACATACGAACCTATAGACCCTGTGCGTTTTATTGGTAATCACTCTTCTGGAAAAATGGGATATGCCTTAGCCAATGCCGCTGCACAACAAGGTGCTGAAGTTACTTTAATTAGTGGACCAACCACAGGAAATACCACCCACCCTAATGTTTCAGTGATACCTGTAACCACAGCTGTGGAAATGTTAGCTGCCTGTATGAATATTTACAACAACTCCGATGCGTTTATTATGGCTGCCGCTGTTGCAGACTTTCAGCCAACAGAGCAGGCTCATCAAAAAATTAAAAAGCAAGCAGGCCTCCCTTCATTGTCTTTAGCGCCAACACCCGATATACTTTCAAAACTAGGGGAGGCGAAAAAAAATCAAATCTTGATCGGTTTTGCTCTTGAAACTCAGGATGCCATAGCAAATGCACAGAAAAAATTAGCACGCAAGAACCTTGATGCCATCGTTGTTAATTCACTTGCTGATGATGGCGCAGGTTTTGGCTACGACACCAATAAAATTTCTTTTTTACAGGCCAACAAAGAGGCTGTACATTATGCTCTTAAATCCAAGCAAGAAGTTGCTTTGGATGTTTTAGATCAACTTAAAAATATGTTTGATGAATCTTAAAACCTTATTTGTTGTTTTTTTCTTCGGTATGCTTTCATGGGGGCAGTCGGTACGTGTAATACTTAATGTTAATACCGATTTGGTGGATCAGACCAATATCAATCCAGTCAAAACACTAGAGAAAGCCTCACAAGATTTTCTTAACAATACCAAATGGACGTCAAATCGCGACTTGAATACCGCTGAAATTAACATTGAAATGTTGCTTACCATCTCCAGTGTCAACAACAATTCGTATTCAGGTAGCTTGCAGATCCAATCGGGACGTTTGGTATACAACACCAACTACAACTCTCCATTGGTAAATTTTTTCGACGAATCATTTAGCTTTACGTATCAAGAATTTCAGCCTTTTTATTACGATGTGAATCGCTACAATAACAATCTTATTTCGGTGATGTCTTATTACATCAACCTAGTCATAGGTATGGAGTTGGATAGCTTTTCTCCTTTGGGTGGTACGCCCTATTTTGAACGAGCCCGTACTATTGCGAATGCAGCACAAGCAAGCAATGCCCAGGGATGGCAAGCAAATCAGGGTCAGAATGGGCGGTATGATATTATAGATGCTCTGTCCTCAACCGCTTTTAATGCCTTTAGAAACCTAATATACTCCTACCACAGAAATGGTTTGGATATCATGACCGATGCACCTAAAGAAGCTAAAGAAACCATTGCTTCGCAGTTGGTAACCCTAGAAGATCTTATGCGCCGACAACCAAATGCATATTTGATTCAATCCTTTTTTGATGCCAAAGCCGAAGAAATTAGTCAACTCTTTAGCGACGGCCCTGAAGTTGAGACCAAAGCACTGCTTCGTTTTTTAAATCGCTTTGTACCCAGCATGTCTGGCTACTGGAGTAGTATCACGCGTTAATAACTTCATATTTTAAAGTGACATAAACGCATTATATTTGAAGTAACGACAATATACAGCTGTGCTACTTTCGATTTCCATTAAAAACTTTTCACTCATAGAGGACCTAGAGGTTTCTTTTGACAGTG
>JAQWKF010000131.1 GCA_029247985.1 Flavobacteriaceae bacterium | reverse complement strand
TTCACGAGCATAGGCAACATCAATATTATCCATACCAACCCCACCACGACCAATAAGCTTTAGTCCAGGACAGGCATCGATTAACTCTTTACGAACGGTTGTTGCACTGCGAACCAATATGCCAGAAATGTTGTTTTCGTTTATGTAGTTCACAAGCTGCTCTTGTGCTACGTTAGTTGTTGTTAGCGTAAAGCCAAAGTCAGCTAATGCGTCTACTCCAGATTGGGAAATACCATCGTTTGCGTGAATATTCATATGTTGTATTATGCGTTTTGTTCTAAAGTTTTCATTACGTCTACCAATACCTGTACAGATTCGATTGGCAAAGCGTTGTACATGGATGCTCGATAACCGCCAACTGAGCGATGTCCGTTAATCCCGTTAAGGCCAGCTTCTTTGGCCATGGCCTCAAAGCTATCTTTTAAAGATGCGTTGTTAAGCGTGAACGTGGCATTCATGGAGCTGCGGTCTTCCGCTGCTGCAAATCCATCAAATAGGGGATTGCGGTCAATTTCGCCATACATCAATGCAGCCTTGGCTTCGTTTTCTTTTTCGATAGCACTTATGCCACCTTTTTCTTTTAACCATTGAAGGGTTAACATAGAAGTATAAACAGCAAAAACAGGTGGTGTATTGAACATGCTGTCTTTGTCAGCGTGAATTTTGTAGTCTAACATTGAAGGAACTTGTCTAGACACCTTTCCAAGCGCATCTTCTTTCGCCACCACTAAGGTAGCTCCTGCTGGGCCCATGTTTTTTTGTGCGCCAGCATATAGTAAATCAAATTTGCTGAAGTCTAACGATCTGGAGAATATGTCAGAAGATGAATCCGAAATTAGCGGCACATTTGTTTCTGGCAAGGCTTTGTACTGCGTTCCAAAAATGGTATTGTTGGTTGTAATGTGCAAATAATCAAGGTCTGAAGGGATGTCAAATCCTTTTGGTATATAATTGAAGTTTGCATCTTTTGAAGACGACAACTCAACTACTTCACCGAGTAGTTTGGCTTCTTTAATGGCTTTTGTAGACCAAGTACCGGTATTGGCATAACCAGCTTTGGTTTCAAGAAAGTTGTGGGCAACATTTAAAAACTGTTGGCTGGCACCGCCTTGAAGAAACATGGCCTTATACCCTTTGTCTTGAAGTCCTAAGAGTTCAATAGCAAGTGAAGTAGCCTTATCCATAATTTCGATAAAAGCAGGGCTTCGGTGAGATATTTCAATTAGGGATAATCCTGAATTGTCTAGTTCGACAACTGCTTGGGCCGCTTTTTGCATCACTTCCTGTGGGAGGATGCAGGGACCAGCACTAAAGTTGTGCTTTTTCATTTTCAAATTTATTTGAGGGCAAAGTAACAAAAACGTATGCGGTTACACACCTTTTTTAATGTTACTTTTTCAACAAAAAAGCCATGGTATCAACATGATCGGCATAATCTCCTAATCTTGGATACTGGGTTTGACCGAACGAAAGGGCATCTTTCACGCAATTACTAACCACACATTGAATGGCTTCCTTTTGATTGTCTAAACGCTGTTTTACTTCTTCTAAATCTGCATATGTGCTGTAATGTACACAGGCAATTGGGGAATTCAGGCCTTCATCTTTTTTAAACATCATAAAACCATTTTCCAACAATTCTTGTTCTTGCATCAAGTAAACGGCTTTGTTGTAGTCGTAATTATTAGCGTAAGCGTTGTGTTGTATGAGTTCTTTGTGTTCATAAAGTGCCAGAAACAAATCGTTAAAATCATAGCCTTCAGGAACCATTAGATGGGAAACACTCCGACAACCCAATCCAAAATACTGCATCATGTCTTGGCATAGTGCCGCCAAATCTTTGTGGGTTTCTTTGCCGTCTAATACGGCGATGCCGTTTCGTGTCTTTCGTATGATGTGAGGCTTTTTCTTGAAATAATATTCAAAATATCGAGCTGTATTATTGCTGCCAGTAGCAATCACCTTATCATAAGTTGTGAGTTTCTCTTCTGTAAAACGCACCTTGTCTTTCCACTCAGGCATAACGGAAATAAGAAAATCTACGATAATAGGGAGGAGTATGGTGTCGCTTGATGAACGTTTAGCCTCAATACTACAGCCACTAGCAAGTCCGCAAATAACATCGTGCAAGCCAACCAATGGGATGTTACCTGCCATAACCAGGGCCAGTCGTGTTGACTTATTTGGTTCTTTATAGGCGGTTAACCATTCCGTAATGTCCTTTTTATTAAGGGTTTGTCCCCAGACTGCTATGCAAAATTGAAGATTGTCTTTTGTAAACCATTTGTTTTGACTAGATGCGCTAACAATCGCATTGTCAAGCTTTTCAATCCAGCCATCGGTTCTTGTTTTTTTGGAAGTATAATCGTTTAGAAGATTTCCTAAGGCGGTAAAAGCCTGAATACTTTGTGTATGTTTTGTCATGGTTTGGTTTAGAGTGTTTATGACCCTATTTTTGCAAAGTTAAAGAATTGCTATGGCTATTATCATTACAGACGAATGTATTAATTGTGGGGCTTGTGAACCCGAGTGCCCAAACACGGCTATTTATGAAGGTGCTTTTGATTGGAAATACGCTGACGGTACCTCATTGAGCGGTGACGTAGTCCTTCCCAATGGCAATGCGGTGAATGCAGAGAACTTGCAAGAGCCTATTTCCGATGAGGTTTATTTCATAGTACCTGATAAATGTACCGAGTGTAAAGGCTTTCACGATGAACCACAGTGTGCAGCGGTATGCCCTGTTGATTGTTGTGTGCCAGATGAAGACCATGTCGAAACAGAGGAAGTGCTGTTAGGCAAGCAACGCTTTATGCACCCCGAATAGTATGAAAGCAGGAATCGTAGGCCTACCAAACGTAGGAAAATCAACCTTATTTAATTGTTTGTCAAGCGCCAAAGCACAGAGCGTAAACTTTCCGTTTTGTACCATTGAGCCTAATATAGGAGTTGTCAATGTTCCAGATCCAAGACTAAATCGCCTCGAAGCATTGGTTAATCCCGAAAAAGTTATCCCAGCAACCGTAGAAATTGTTGATATCGCTGGATTGGTAAAAGGAGCAAGCAAGGGCGAAGGGCTTGGAAACCAGTTTTTGGCCAATATTAGAGAAACCGATGCCATAATTCATGTGTTACGCTGCTTTGATAATGACAATATTGTTCACGTAGACGGTTCCGTTGATCCGATACGCGATAAAGAGACCATCGATATAGAGCTGCAGCTAAAAGACCTTGAAGCCGTTGAGAAGCGCTTAGAAAAGGTGAAACGTGCTGCACGCACTGGCGATAAGGACGCACAAAAAGAATTGGCTGTTTTGGAAGTATTGCATAAATCTCTAGAGGCTGCAGTGTCTGTACGGGCTATTGAAATAAGCGATAGCGACCGATTGACCTATGTAAAACCCTTGCAACTAATCACAGATAAGCCTGTGTTGTATGTGTGTAATGTCGATGAAAGTGCCGCTGCTAGTGGAAACGATTATGTAGATCAAGTTAAAAGAATTGTTGCAGATGAAAACGCCCAAGTATTGGTGTTGGCAGTAGCTACAGAAGCAGACATCAACGAATTAGACACCTATGAGGAGCGACAATTGTTTCTGGAGGATTTAGGTTTAGATGAGCCTGGGGCTGCCAAGTTGATTCGCTCGGCTTATAAGCTACTTAATCTTGAAACCTATTTTACTGCTGGTGAAAAAGAGGTACGTGCATGGACCATTCCTGCTGGTGCCACTGCACCGCAGTCTGCAGGGGTTATCCATACCGACTTTGAAAAAGGTTTTATCCGTGCCGAAGTAATTTCATACGCAGATTATGACAGCTTTGGCTCAGAGCAAAAAGCCAAAGAAGCAGGTAAGGCTAGGGTAGAGGGTAAAGACTACATTGTTCAAGATGGAGATGTGATGCATTTCCGCTTTAACGTATAATCACAATGTTTTGATAGAGCAACCAATGGCTTTGGTTGTGTTTACTTTAGGCTTTTGACCTGACAAAAGTGCATTGACAGCTTCTTCAACATACCGCTTACTTACTTTTTCTGGATTCCGCGAACTATCATCGATAGCACCGATATACTGTACTACGTTACCTCTTTCTTGTTTTTCTAAGATGAATACTTGAGGGGTGCGTGTAGCTCCGTATTTTGGATAGATGTGTTGGCCTTTGTCTTGCAAATAGGGAAATGTAAAGCCTTTTTTTAGTGCACGTTGCTTCATGTCGGTAAGGTGTTCTCCGTCTTTGGCAGCAGGATCGTTGGGGTTGATGGCAATAACAGGATAGCCTTTGGGTTTGTATTGGGCATCTAGGGCGTTTATGCGGTCTTCGTATGCAATTGAGTAGGGGCAGGTATTGCAGGTAAATATTATGATAAAGCCTTTGGCTTGATCATAATCTGCTAGCGATACCATTTTGGCATTAACACTGGGAAGGGAAAAGTCAGTAGCCACGTCCCCAATCTTATAGCCGTGATTGTGGGTTAAAAATAAAAGGGAACTAAACAAAATTAGTATTGATTTCATGAGTTAGGGATTAAATGATTCAACAAGGTTTAATAATTCATTTTTTGTAAAAGAACGTTCGTAAAAATCACGCTTCTGGCTGTTGTAAATAAGAGTTGCGGGTATAGCACCACTCCAGTTGGCGTTAATATCGTTTATCCAATAATTTTCATCAGCGTCATCTAGTAGCACAACTTTCGATTGAAGTTTATTTTTACTTATAAAAGGCAACAGCCTGCTTTGTTTGTGTTTGGGAAAGTCTAGGCTTACCAATAAGACTTCAATGTTTTTTCTTTTGTTTAGTGCTTCAAAATAGGGGAGTTCCTTAATACATGGCGCACACCATGTAGCCCAAAATTAACAACGTGAACCTTATCATCACTTTGATTAAGCAGGGGCTTTAATTCTGCATAGCTAAGCGAGGGAACAGTTTGCGCACTCAACAGCGAAAAGGAAATAAAAATGAATTTTTCATCTGGCATAGGCTTAAAAAAGCCAACGCCTTCAACAGCAGCTTCAGATCCAGATGGAGAAGCGCAACTAGCTATGGCTATTATAACAGTTACTAAAAGTACTTTTTTCATGTTTTATTGATTAAAATTAAAACATAAAATTAGCTAATTTTCAGCAACAGCAACACTTCAAATATAAATCAGTGTATATTTAATATATTTAACTTATGCTTTTTCCCAAGTTTTTCATTTTTATTTCCTTTTCGCTGTTGAGTGCGCAAACTGTTCCCTCGCTTAACTATACAGAATTAAAGCCCCTGCTTAATCAAAGTGACGATAAGGTTCACGTTGTTAATTTTTGGGCAACTTGGTGTGCGCCCTGCATTAAGGAACTCCCCTATTTTGAAGCACTAAACAAAAGAAAAAACATTGAGGTCTTATTGGTGAGCCTAGACTTTCCCAAACACAAACAAAGCAGGCTGTTGCCTTTTATCAGTAAAAATAAACTTCAATCGAAAGTTGTGCTACTAGATGACGCTGATGAAAATTATTGGATAAACGATATTAACGCCAACTGGAGTGGTGCTATACCCGCAACTCTTATTTACAACAG
>JAQWKF010000125.1 GCA_029247985.1 Flavobacteriaceae bacterium | reverse complement strand
AAATCGTTTTGAAATCTGTATGTACCCGTATAGGCTGGGTTTTTAGCGCCCCCTGCACGTTCATTACCTGGACATAAATAGCAGTTCGGATCGTATGCCAAGCGTTCCACTTCTTGGGGCTTGTCTTTTTTACCTTGCCATGGACGTTTGGTGCGGTGCGGAGACACCAGTACCCATTCGCCTGTGAGGATGTTTTTTCTTCTGTGTGGGGCGTTGTTAAAATCCATTACTATGCAGATTTTATTGTTTCTACACCATTAGAGGTAGCTACCAATATGGAGGTGAGGTTAATATCAAACTGCTCTTTGTAGGCGTTGCTTGCCAAATCCATAAACTCATTGACAAAGCCCTCTTCCACTAGGTTAATGGTACAACCGCCAAAGCCACCACCCATCATACGGCTTCCCACCACCTGCGGGAGGTCTTTGGAAAGGTCCACTAAAAAATCGAGTTCACGGCAGCTTACTTCATAGTTTTTAGAGAGTCCTTCGTGGGTTTGGTACATCAACTTGCCAAAACCCTTAATATCTCCGCTTTGGATAAGCTCAGCAGCTTTTAAGGTTCTAGCGTTTTCACGAGATACAAAAAGTGCCCGCTGATAGACTTTCCCAGACAGTTTTCTCTTGTAAGTCTCAATGATTGCTTCAGGAACATCTGCCAAAAACGCATACTGAGGATGGTCTTTTTGAATGACAGCAAGGGCTTCTTCACATTCCTCACGTCTGGTATTGTACTCGCTTGTGGCAAGGTTGTGAGAGACGTTGGTGTTCAGCAGTAATATCTTATAAGGCGCAAACTCTGCATCAATGAGCTTATAGTCTAAGGTCTCGCAGTTGAGAAGTAACAGCTTTTTACGTTTACCCATCGTCACGGCAAACTGATCCATCACCCCACACTTGGTACCCACAAAGTTGTGCTCTGCCATGCGAGAGATCTCAATAAGCTCCAAATTGGAAAGCCCCAAATCAAACAAATCATTTAAACCTTTGGCAACCCCACATTCTAGTGCTGCCGATGAGCTGATACCAGCGCCAATGGGAAGCTCACTGGATATCACACAATCAAAACCACCAAGCTTTCCTGGACGGGCTTTTACAACCCCATCGACAACACCCAAGACATAGTTCTCCCAATGGGTGTCGCTGATTTGTAAGGGCTTGTTGATATCAAAAGTAAAAGCGCCTTCATCTTCGGAGTTAACCCGACACAGGCTGTTATCCTTTTTTCTAAACCACATGGTGACTTTTCTATCTATCGCTGCTGGAAGCACATGCCCACCATTGTAATCGATGTGTTCGCCAATTAGATTGATGCGGCCAGGGGATTTTACGATGATGTCGGACTCATTGGTGTTTATGGTCATTTTGATTTATGGTTTACGAATATTTGCCACTAACTCTTGAATGTCTTTGCTCGGTGCTGGGGTTTTGCTGCTGATGATAAGGGTGACAAGAAAATTGGCAATCATCGCTATCGTTCCAAAGCCCTCTGGCGAGATCCCAAACCACCAATCGGCCTTGGTGCCTCCGCCAAACCATCCAAACTTAAACTTGAGCATATAAAACAGCATTAGCGTTACCCCCACAAGCATACCGCTAATTGCCCCTTCCTTATTGATGCGTTTTGAGAAAATTCCAAGCAGTATCGCTGGGAAAAACGAAGAAGCTGCCAGACCAAAAGCCAGGGCAACCGTAGCTGCTACAAAGCCAGGAGGATTAATCCCAAAGTAGCCTGCCAAACATACTGCTCCTGTGGCAGCGAGTCGTGCGGCAATGAGTTCTCCTTTTTCAGATATCTTGGGCATCACCATTTTTTTGAGAAGATCGTGTGATACTGCTGATGAGATCACCAGCAGGAGTCCTGCTGCTGTGGACAGTGCTGCCGCCAGTGCTCCTGCTGCTAAGAGAGCTATCACCCAATTGGGAAGCTGTGCGATCTCTGGATTTGCAAGTACCATAATGTCTGCATCTACAGTGAGTTCATTTGTTGTGGTGTCGGCTGTGTATTGAATCAATCCATCTTCGTTTTTGTCTGTAAAGCCAAGCAGTCCTGTGGTCTCCCATTTGTCAAACCACTCTGGCATCTGCTCATAGGGTTGGTTGCTTACTGTCTCTATAAGATTGGTTCTTGAAAACACGGCAATCGCAGGTGCTGTAGTGTAGAGAATGGCAATAAACAACAGTGCCCATCCAGCTGACTTTCGTGCATCGCTGACTTTCTTAACTGTAAAGAAGCGTACAATCACGTGTGGTAGCCCTGCTGTTCCGACCATCAGTGCCATGGTGATGCAAAAGACATCAAACATGGATTTGCTTCCCGAAGTATATTCATGGAAGCCTAACTCTTTATGCAAACCATCAAGTTTATCCAACAGAAAGACACCTTCTGCGTCTGTACCGCCAAATCCAAGTTGTGGAATCACATTGCCTGTGACTAAAAAGGAGATATAGATTGCGGGCACCATAAAGGCAAAAATGAGTACGCAATACTGCGCCACTTGGGTATAGGTGATGCCTTTCATACCGCCAAGGACTGCATAGAACAATACGATCCCCATACCGATTAGTACGCCTGTTACAATGTCTACCTCTAGGTATCTAGAGAAAACAACCCCTACCCCACGCATTTGTCCAGCGATATAGGTAAAGGAAACAATCAGTGCACAAAATACAGCAACTGATCGGGCAGTGTTGGAGTAATACCTGTCACCGATAAAGTCAGGCACCGTGAACTTGCCAAACTTTCGAAGGTATGGTGCGAGTAGTAATGCTAGTAGCACATAACCCCCTGTCCAGCCCATGAGGTACACAGAGCCATCGTACCCACTAAATGATATTATGCCCGCCATGGAAATAAATGATGCAGCAGACATCCAGTCAGCTGCAGTTGCCATCCCATTGGCAATGGGGTGAACCCCTCCTCCTGCGACATAAAACTCTTTTGTTGAGCCTGCGCGCGACCAAATCGCAATGCCTATGTATAGTGAAAAACTAAGACCAACTGCTATCCAAATCCAATACTGAAGTTCCATAGTCTAGTTGTTTTGGGTTTGATCGAGCTTGTTCATAAGGTAGATATAGGTGAAAATAATGGCAACAAAGCCAAAAATAGACCCTTGCTGGGCAAACCAAAAGCCGAGTTTAAAACCCCCAATTTGAATCGTGTTTAACTGATCTACAAATAAAATCCCGCAGCCAAAAGAGACGATAAACCAAAGACTTAGCAAAATCGTGATGTAACGGATGTTTTTCTTCCAATAGGTGTTTTTCATATTTAAAATGGTGAATTAGTTTTTCGTAAAAATGGCGGAAAATCCTCCACCACTCGACATTTGAATTCGAAGTGGTGTGGTACTGCTCATTGTTTTCTGATCTAGTTTGTAATCCATCGCATTGCGATCTGCATTAATTCCATCTTTAAAGATTTGAACGGAGTAGTTAGTATTCTTATTTAAAAAGGAGAGATTAATATCAAAATCTCTTGGCTCCCAATCTGTCATTGCCCCAAGGTACCAATTTTCTCCACTTCTTCTTGCCAGCACAATATAATCTGAAACAGCAGCTTCCAGTACGACTGTCTCATCCCAAACCGTAGGAATTTGTGTAATAAAGTCAACTGTTTCTTGTTCTTTTTTATACAAGGTCGGGGAATCACACATCATCTGAAGTGGGGACTCAAAAACCGTGTACATGGCTACCTGATGAGCCCGTGTTCCAGTCACCATAGGTCGCGTATTGATAGCGTGCATATTATCCTCTGTGTTTAGAGGTTGACCAAGTGCATTAAATCCAGGTGGACTCACGTCAGCTGGTGACCATTTATAATCAAAACGATTTACGTTTGTCATTGCCCCTGGCGTATAATCCATAGGCCCTGCAGCCATTCTAATAAAAGGTATAGTCAAGTTATGTTCTGGGTCAACAGGGTAAATATTATTAGAAAACGGAAAGTTGCTTACTTTCCATTTATTTTGTTCATTGCCCATAACACCTTCATAGGTTAAAACATTTGGCCATCTACGTTCAATACCGGAGGGCTTAAAAGCACCGTGAAAGTTTACCAGTATCTTATACTTTGCGGCTACCTCAGCAATTTTCTCATAAGATGTAACCATATACTGGTCATTGCGTTTCATAAAATCTACTTTTACACCTGCTGCTCCCCAGCTGGAATACAATTTTAGAAGCCCGTCCATATCATTATCAAGTGGCTTCCAAAGTACCCAAAGAAAAACCCCTACATTTTTAGAAGATGCGTATTCTATAAGCTCTTTAATTTGAATGTCTGGATTTGCCTCATAAATTTGTGTTGTAGACTTTGTCCATCCCTCATCAAGAAGGATGTATTCAATATTATTTTCTGAAGCAAAATCAATATAATATTTATATGTTTCTTGGTTGATTCCTGCTTTAAAATCAACTCCATATACATTATTTGCATTCCACCAATCCCAAGCTACTTTTCCTGGTTTTATCCATGAAGTGTCCTCTAATTTTGAGGACTCAGACAACTGGGTGACTAAATTGCTCTCCACAAAAGTTCTATCATCATCAGATACAATAAAAACACGCCATGGAAATTCTTTCTTTCCGTCAATTTTGGCAATATAATCCCCTTCTTCAACAATTTGTTGTGTCCGATCTGATTCGTCTTCAGCACCAATTTGAATTTGATCTCCAATAGTTGGGTCAAAAATTGCAGGCTTAGTCTCAAGTACGTATTTTGGAAATTTTGTAGTTAGCATGTTTTCTGATTTCTTTTCCAAGAACATGCCTGGATAATTATAGAGTGAGGCTTCAGAAAACAAAACCTTTACATCATTTATTTTAAACATTACAGGAAGACTGCAAAAATCACCTTGATTTAAGCTCGACACTTTAGTTAAATTGTAAAGTCGTTCATTGTGTGAATACATAGACTCCTCCCAAGGGAAATAAGTAAGCGTACCATCATTTAAGAACAGGTCCATTTTTTCATCAATAATATTTTTTGATTTTGGATTATTATCTAAAAACCTATAAGCTACTCCATCATCAAAAACTCTTATGATTAGCTCGTTTTCTTGGTCAAATTTTACAGTCAGCAGATTAAATTCAGATTCAATTACTTTATCTTTATTAGGAATGTCTAATTTGATATTTTCCTTTACAGTAATTGAGTTTGTACTTAGAACTTTTGGGTTTAAACCAAAATTTCGCTCATCACTTGTCTTGACGTCAATACAAATTTCATCAATTATTTTTTTTCCTTTAAAATTTATTGTTAGGCATGATTTATTAGTAATTTCAAGGCCCACATCAATATTGGCATTTGGTGAGGCTACACTAAATTTTTGTGCATTTAAAGATAATACTAGAAAAAAAGTAATAAAAAAAGATATTTTAGTTCTGTGTAAGTCCATCGCTTTAAGGTTTAATTATATTATTACAATGAAACAAACAAAAACCCTTTCTTTTTCATTAATTTATTTTCTTTTTAGCAAGGGGTAAGTATTGTAAGATTGTATATATATTACATTTAAATTTTTATATGAAAACTTATTCAGCTATTTTTCTTTTAATCATAATTTCAATCATAAGTTGTAATTCTCCAAAAACAGAATTTTCTATTGCTCCTATTTTTTCAAATAAAATGGTATTACAGCAAGCTCAATCTAACGCTGTTTGGGGAACTTCAGCCCCTTTATCAAAAATAACACTTACATCATCATGGGGTGAACAAGTTGTCACCCAGACTAATGATTCGGGAAGTTGGAATCTTCAACTTCCAACTCCTGCTTACAATAAAAGCATAAACACAGAAGGGCTATCATTTACGGTTTCAGATGGGAATTCTACTATTGAAATCAATGATATTCTTGTAGGCGAAGTTTGGTTGGCATCTGGTCAATCCAACATGCAATGGTTTATGAATCAATGTGATGGATGTGTGATTAACCAAGATGAAGAAATAACAAACTCTACCAATGATATGATTCGTATGTTTTCAGTGCCTCAGGATTTAACTGGCGAGAGCATAAAATTTAGAAAATGGCTATCAGCAAACCCTGAAAATACAGGTAGTTTTAGCGCAACAGCATACTATTTTGCAAAAAACCTTCATGATAAATTAGACATGCCAATTGGGATTGTCAATACAAGCTGGGGAGGGACTAGGGTAGAAGCTTGGATGAGTCCACAAAAGTTAAACTCCTTAAATGAAACAAAAAATCTTATCCCAAATGATTACAGCTTTCTAGATTACCAAGATTTTTTAAAAAAACAAAATGATTCAATTTCAGCTTTTATTAATGAAAAATATGGGTATGAAATATTTAATGTGCCTGAGTGGAGTGAAGAAAAAGAAATATGGAAAAAATTGTCCAAAGCATGGGAGAACCTTGATTTAAATGATAGATCATTTATAAGCGATGAATATGATGATAGTTCATGGGATTCCTGGCGTCCAAGTCTAAATAATTATAATGGATTAAAATGTGATGGTAGGTTTGAAGCCGTTTTCAATGAATCAGATCGTTTATTGTCTGATGGTGTTTATTGGTTTAGAACTTCTATTAATATTTCTGATATTTCAAAAGACTACATTTTACAAGTTGAAAAAGGCATAGATGACAGCGACCAAACGTATTTTAATGGTAAATTAATTGGAAATACCTATGGTTGGAATCTAGAAAGAAAATATACCATCCCCAAAAATATTTTAAAAAAAGGACGAAATATAATTGCTATTAGAGTAACCGATCCTGGAGGTGGCGGAGGATTTAATAGCCCTATTAAATTATATAATGAGAATGATCATATTAATGTTCCGTTTGAACGTTTTAAATACAGACACCATGGTTTTATTTCAAATGGAGTTACTGTAATAGTTCACAATTACAATAATGACGAATTACATAAGCTTGATGAGGAAAAAAGAAAAGATATTTTAAAAATCACTCCCTTTAATTCACCTAACGGGTTTTCCGCTATGTATGAATGTATGCTAACACCAGTAATGCCTTATGGCGTAAGAGGAGTAATATGGTATCAAGGTGAGTCTAACGTCGGTAATTTTCATGAGTACACGAATTTGTTTTCGGGTATGATTGATGACTGGAGATCGGCTTGGGGTGTTAATTTACCTTTTTATTACGCGCAAATAGCTCCATTTATTTATGAAAAAAATGTTAGTTCTCAAAGTTTAAGAGATGCTCAAACAAAAATACTTGAAACAGTAGAAAATACTGGAATGGCGGTTTTATTAGATGTCGGAGAAGAATATGACATTCATCCTGAAAATAAAAAAGATGTTGGAGAAAGATTATCTCTACATGCACTAAAAAATGAATATAATTTTGATATTGTAGCAAATGGACCGCTGTATAAAAGTCACGTTAGAAAAGGATCGCGAATTGAAGTTTCATTCGATCATGTAGCCGATGGATTAGTGTCTGATGGACCACTTACAGGTTTTGAAATAGCAGGAAATGACGGTGTGTTTTTTCCTGCTAAAGCTGTAATTACAAATGACAAAATTATAGTTTCTTCTAATAAAGTAATGAGTCCAGTTCATGTTAGATATGGATGGAGAAATTGGTTTGTTGGGACACTCTTTAACAGTGAGGGCTTGCCAGCTTCTTCATTTTCTAGTATGTGAAATTAATAAAATTAAAATTCTAGCAACTAAAGTTTATTAATCTTGTACATGTCTATGATATTGTATTTGAAAAAATTTATTGGTTTTTGTAAAAATAGTTCAGATAACCATTAAAGTAACATTAAACATTTTATATTTTTGATTAAAACAAGAATCTATCTCATTTGAAAAAGTTTCATTTAATCCTTATTGTTTCAATAGTATATTCATGTAATATAAATCATGATTATAAAAGTTCCATTTCTGATCCAATGCTTTTCCAAGAATCAGTTCAAAATCTAACTGACATAATTGTACATGACATTTTTTCTCCTCCTGTAGCCTCAAGAGTGTATCTTTATCCAACTATAGCAGCGTATGAAATTATTGCCAAGTTTGACACGTTGAATTATAATTCAACGGTAGGAAAATTACCTGGCTTGAAACCAATACCAAATTTCTCAAAAAAAGTAAATCCGTACCTAGCTTCATTGTACGCATTTAATTCGGTTGGTAAAGCCTTAATTTTTTCAGAAGACAAAATGAAGCTCTTTCAAGAAAAGCAGGATAAAAAAATTAAAAAACTTCAAGTGCCTAGGTCAGTAATGAATGCTTCAAAAGCATATGCCGAACAAGTCAGCAACCATATTTTATCTTGGGCTAGCGACGATCTGTACAACGAAACAAGGACCTACCCTAAATACACTATTCAACAAGAGGATCACTATTGGAAACCTACTGCTCCAGACTACATGGACGGAATAGAGCCTCATTGGAATAAGATTAGAACTTTGGTTTTAGAATCAGCGAATCAATTTCAACCAAAGCCTCCGTTGGATTTTGATTTAAATGAAGGAAGTCCATTTCAATTACAATTAAATGAAGTGTATGAAATTGTTAAAAATATTGATGAAGAGCAAACACTTATTGCTAATTTTTGGGACTGTAACCCCTATGTGACGCATCACAAGGGACATGCTTTATTTGCAACTAAAAAAATTACACCTGGGGGGCATTGGATTGGAATAACCGGGATTGCAGCAACTAAAGCAAAAAGTGATTTTTCAGCTACTGTAAATGCGTATGCGAACGTAACTGTTGGCCTTTTTGATGCCTTTATCAGTTGCTGGGATGAAAAATGGAATAGTTTAGTAGTTCGCCCTGAAACCCTGATTCATAAATATTATGATGAAGACTGGTTACCATTACTACAAACCCCACCGTTTCCAGAATATACAAGTGGGCACTCAGTGATTTCGCGAACAGCTGCTGTCATATTGACAGAACTTTATGGGCATAATTTTTCTTTTGAAGATACAACTGAGATTCCATACGGCCTTCCAACAAGGTCGTTTAATTCCTTTTTACATGCAGCTGATGAAGCTGCCATTTCTCGCTTATATGGTGGCATTCATTACATGATGGCGATTGAAGAAGGTGTAATACAAGGAGATCAAATTGGTAAGTATATTGTTGAAAAATTCACCTCTCAAATCGAAACCAATCAAAAGAGAAGCAACTAACTGAGGTTAACAATTTCTTCTTCAAATGTTCAGTATCAATTCCGATGATTAATAACACACCAGCTTCATCGTTTTCTAGTAAGTAAATTTACAGCCCGCTATCCTATCTGACAGAAAACCTAAATACAGTCTGAGATTGATAACTTTCACCTGGATTAAGTCTAACAGAGGGGAAATTTTTTTGGTTAGGAGTATCTGGGTAGTGCTGAGTCTCTAAACAAAACCCTGTTCGATGTTGATATGTACCTTTGCTTTTACTTGGCAGTGTACCATCTAAAAAGTTTCCTGAGTAAAACTGAATACCCGGTTCATCAGAAAAAATCTCAAGTAATCTTCCAGATACTGATTCATAAGCAGAGGCTACAAAACGAACTCCCTTTTCTTGGTCATTTAATACCCAACAGTGGTCATATCCTAAGCCGTTTTTTATTTGAATGTTTTCTGCATTAATTTGTTTTCCAATTGCCTTTGGAGATCTAAAATCAAAAGGTGTTTCAGCCACATTTCTAAACTCACCCGTAGGAATTAAAGTGCTGTCAACAGGCAAAAATGAATCTGCGTTTATAACAAGCTCATGGTCTAAAATAGGCTGGTTAAAGTCTGCTGTAAGATTGAAATAAGAATGTTGGGTTAGGTTTACAATTGTTGGTTTATCTGTTTTTGCTTCATACTTTACACTCAGCTCATCATTATTATTTAAGGTGTATGTTACTTTTGTTTGTAAGTTGCCAGGATAGCCCTCTTCCATGTCTTTGCTTAAGTAGCTTAACTCTAAAGAGGCCGTCGAATCGTTGACAATAGTTTTTGCATCCCAAACGACTTTA
>JAQWKF010000095.1 GCA_029247985.1 Flavobacteriaceae bacterium | reverse complement strand
CTTTTTTACATAGGCGACCCTGCGCTTAAACTTCATATTCCCAAACGAGAAATTGCCATATCTCACTTAAATGGCGTTCCTGTAGCCGATGTCCCTGTTGCAGATCGTCAATTTAAAGCACTTGATAAGATCACCTTAGGTGGAGAGATATTGGGTCCCTCTGGGCAGCTTCAGCAAGATTTTGACGGAACGGTAAGCCTCCAAATTTTTGACAAAGAAGTCGAGCGTTCAACACTTGGTAATGACCAAAACAAAACAATGAACTTTACCGTCCTTGGCGAGCAAGTTTTTGAGGGAATTGCCACGGTTTCTAATGGTCAATTTTCATCTACTTTCGTCATTCCAAAGGATATTAATTTAGACGTAGATGCTGCAAGAATAAGCTTTATTGCGTTTAATCAAGACAAGACTGCGTCTGTGGGTGGTTTTTCAAATCAGTTTAATATTGGTGGAATAAATGCGGATGCAGTTGATGACACACTAGGCCCCATAGTTAATGTCTATTTGGAAAATAGAAGCTTTGTAGATGGGGGGAAGGTGTTTGATAGTCCAATGCTTATCGTTGATTTTGAAGATGAAAACGGCATCAATTCTTCTGGCGGATTGGGACACGACATCACTGCTACCCTGGACGACAACCAGGTTGATCCATATGTGCTCAATCCCTTTTACACCACGGCTCTAGATGATTTTACTAAAGGAACCCTTACATATCCTTTAAATGATTTGGAATTAGGCTTGCATACTTTAACGCTACGTGCATGGGATACCCACAACAACCCTAGTAGCAAAACCATTAGTTTTACGGTTGTTTATAGTAGTAAAATTCAAATTGAAAATGTATTTAACTCTCCTAATCCTGTTACGAATCATACAATATTTTTTATACAACATAACAAGCCAAGGGAGTTGCTTGACGTGAAAATTTCTATATTTACAATTGATGGGAAACGCATCTGGACCAACAGCCAAGAAGTTTTCTCTTCAAGCTACTTGATCGATAGCGTAGCGTGGGATGCAACAACTTACAGCGGTCAAAAAGTAAATAAAGGAACCTATATATACACGATTGAACTTATTTCTACGTTATCAAATTCAAGTGACATATATTCAGGAAAACTTATTGTAAAATAATTATGAAAAAACCAATACATTTAATATTACTTTTATTAGTAACCCAACTCACTTTTGCACAACAAGATATTCGCGTGGTTACTACAGCCGTGCCCTTTTTGTCCATTGCGCCTGATGCACGCGCTGCTGGCTTAGGGGATCAAGGAGTAGCAACTTCTTCTGATGCTTTTTCAAACCATTGGAATCCAGCAAAATATGCGTTTGTTAAAAATGACACCGGAGCTGCCATTAGTTATACTCCTTACTTGAGTAAATTAGTCAACGATATTTTTTTAGCTGATGTGACATATTTTAGGGCAATTGATGAACGTTCTGCTTGGGCCGTTGGCTTGCGCTATTTTAGCCTGGGTGAGATTCAAATTGGGGAAAGGCCTGCTGACTTTATCAATCCACTTATTGAAAGACCTAATGAATATGTTTTTGATGCATCTTATGCATTAAAATTAAGTGATAAATTCTCTATGGCCATCCAAGGATCATTTTTGACATCTGATTTAAAGCTTGATTCTGGTAACAATGATAGCACTTCTGCAAGCACGGTTGCTGTTGGTATTTCTGGTTTTTACCAGTCTTATGAAGTGCCTTACTCCAACTTTTCTGGAATGTGGCGTGCAGGTTTCAATGTTTCAAACATAGGCCCCAAACTCAAATATGAAGACGAGGGTCAGTCGGACTTTTTACCCACTAACTTAAAAGTAGGTGGTGGATTTGATTTTATTTTTGATTCTTATAATAAACTTGCACTAAGCTTGGAAATTAACAAACTTTTGGTGCCCTCCCCAAGTGAACCTATTCCAGACGGTGATGGAAATATTACAGGATATGCACAACCCAATGATGTTGGCGTTCTTTCCGGCATTTTTAAATCGTTTGGTGATGCTCCTGATGGTTTTAGCGAGGAATTAAAAGAATTTACGTGGTCGCTTGGTGCTGAGTTTATGTATGATGACTCCTTTGCCTTGCGTGCTGGATACTTTAATGAACACGAATTAAAAGGGGCTCGAAAATTCTTTACCCTTGGTGCTGGATTTAAATACAATGTAATAGATGTAGATTTATCTTATTTAATATCTGCTGGCAGGGTAATAAACCCGCTTGAAAATACCTTGAGGTTCTCTTTGACGTTCAATTTTGGAGCAGAACGGTACTAAGCCTTAGTTTTCGTTTTTTTGCCAAAGTAAGTTGCCTTATCTTTGCATTTCGCATAACATACGCGCCTTATGAAAGAAGTCACACGTGACACCTATCTAGATTGGTACAAAAACATGATGTTTTGGCGCAAGTTTGAAGACAAACTTGCCTCAGTATATATTCAACAAAAAGTTCGTGGTTTTTTACATCTATACAATGGACAAGAAGCTATATTAGCGGGTTCACTACACGCTATGGATCTTACCAAAGATCGCATGATAACCGCTTACCGCAATCACGTTCAACCTATTGGAATGGGTGTTGATCCCAAAAGAGTGATGGCCGAACTTTTCGGTAAGGCTACCGGTACATCAAACGGTTTGGGTGGCTCTATGCACATTTTTTCTAAAGAGCACCGTTTCCACGGTGGACACGGAATTGTAGGGGGTCAAATACCTCTAGGAGCAGGAATGGCCTTTGGTGATAAATACCATGGAACCGATGCTGTTACACTTTGCTTTATGGGTGATGGTGCTGTGCGCCAAGGTTCCCTTCACGAAACACTTAATTTGGCCATGCTTTGGAAACTTCCTGTAGTATTTATTGTTGAAAACAACGGTTATGCCATGGGTACGTCTGTAGAACGTACTGCCAACCATACTGATATTTGGAAACTTGGACTAGGCTATGAGATGCCTTGTGGTCCTATTGACGGGATGAATCCTGTTGCTGTTGCTGAAGGGATAGACGAAGCCATTCAACGCGCTCGCCGTGGAGATGGCCCAACATTCTTGGAAGCCAAGACCTATCGTTATCGCGGTCACTCTATGTCTGACGCACAACATTACCGTACTAAAGACGAAGTTGAGGAATATCGTAAGATTGATCCTATCACGCAGATTAAAGACATCATTCTAGCAGAAAACTACGCCACTGAAGCCGAATTGGAAGAAGTACTTGTAGATGTAAAAGCACGTGTAAAGGAGTGTGAAGCGTTTGCAGAATCGTCACCATTCCCTGAAAAAAATGTAATGTACGACGCAGTTTACGAACAGGAAGATTATCCATTTATTTCTCACAAACTATAATATGGCTACAATCATCAATATGCCGCGTTTAAGCGACACCATGGAAGAAGGAACAGTAGCTTCATGGCTAAAACAAGTAGGTGATAAAATTGAAGAAGGTGATATTCTTGCCGAAATCGAGACCGACAAGGCCACTATGGAATTTGAGTCTTTTCACGAAGGCACACTCTTACATATTGGCGTCCAAGCAGGCGAAACTGCTCCTGTAGATGTGTTGTTGGCCATCATTGGCGATGAGGGCGAAGATGTTTCAGCACTGCTAAATGCAGATGCACCATCTGAAGAGACAAAAGAGGAAGCGGTTGTAACAGCAACAGAAGCTCCTTCAGAACCTGAAGTTGCAGCCATTCCTGAGGGCGTTGAAATCATCAATATGCCGCGTTTAAGCGATACCATGGAAGAAGGTACCGTAGCCTCTTGGCTTAAACAAGTAGGTGATGCCGTTGAAGAAGGTGATATTCTTGCGGAAATTGAAACAGACAAAGCCACCATGGAATTTGAGTCGTTCTTTTCGGGAACCCTTTTACACATTGGTATTCAAGTAGGTGAAACCGCTGCTGTAGATACTTTATTGGCCATTATTGGCCCTGAGGGCACTGATGTTGCAGCCATTCTTGCTGCTCCTGCCACTACACCAAAACCAACTGCTTCAGAACCAACTGCTGTTGCAGCACCTGTACAAACTGAAATTCCTGTTGAAACGCCTGCAGTTGCTGCAACTGTTGCAACACCCGCGCCAGTTACAACAAGTAATGGAAGAATAATGGCATCGCCATTAGCCAAAAAAATTGCTAAAGAAAAAGGGATAGACCTTAATCTTGTAACTGGAACAGGAGAATCTGGAAGAATTGTAAAACGCGATGTTGAGCAATTTTCACCACCAGCATCGATAGCAGCTTCGCCTGCTCAAGCAGCAGTCTTTGTTCCTGCTGGTCAAGAAAAGCAAGAAGAAATTCCCAATTCACAGATGCGTAAAACCATCGCAAAGCGTCTTGGCGCATCTAAATTCAGCGCTCCTCACTACTATTTGTCTGTGGAGTTTGATATGGATGCAGCAATTGCCTTTAGAAAACAATACAATTCAATTCCAGATACCAAAATATCATTTAATGACATCGTGGTAAAAGCCGTGGCACTTGCCTTAAAAGCACACCCACAGGTAAACTCACAGTGGTTTGATGATAAAATGGTTCTTAATCATCATGTACATGTTGGTGTAGCTGTTGCTGTTGAAGATGGCCTCGTTGTTCCTGTTTTGAAATTTGCTAACGAAATGAACCTCCCGCAAATTGGTTCACAAGTGAGAGATTTTGCTGGCAGAGCAAGAAGTAAAAAACTTACGCCTCAAGAAATGGATGGCAGTACATTTACCGTGTCCAACCTAGGTATGTTTGGCATCGATGAATTTACATCCATTATAAACCAACCAAATTCAGCGATTCTTTCTGTAGGTGCCATCGTGCAAAAGCCTGTAGTAAGAGAAGGAGAAATTGTTGTGGGTAATACGATGAAGCTTACGCTTGCTTGTGACCACAGAACAGTGGACGGGGCAACTGGAGCACAGTTTTTACAAACCCTTAAAGAATTTATCGAAAATCCCATTCGATTAGTCGTTTAGTTGTTTTGGACGCTGCGAAAAACATTGTGATAACAGGAGCTAGCCGTGGTATAGGTTTAGCACTAGTTAAATGGTTTTCAGTAAATCAGCATAAGGTGTGGGCACTTTCACGAAACACCAAGCCTATTACCCAGCTCAACTTACCTAACGTTACAGCAACTACTCTGGATTTGACAGATGAGGACGCTGTTTTGGCATGGTCTCAAAACATGGCACCTGATAATATTGATGCGTTGATTAACAACGCTGGAAAGCTATTGAACAAGCCCTTTGCAGACACCAAGCAGTCCGATTTTGAAACGGTGTTCAAAGTCAATGTCTTTGGTCTTGCTAACATCACACGTGCCTTACTAAATAAGCTACAACCAGGTGGTCATGTGGTAAATATTAGCAGTATGGGAGGAATTGGTGGTACATCGAAATTTCCAGGTCTGGCTGCCTACAGCAGCAGCAAAGGAGCTGTTTCCATACTCACCGAATTATTAGCCGAAGAACTTAAAGAAACGGGTCCTGCCATAAATGCTCTGGCACTTGGTGCTGTGCAAACAGAAATGCTATCCGAGGCCTTTCCCGGTCTTGAAGTGCCCATGACCGCAGCTAGCATGGCCGATTATATTGCTAAATTTGCATTAGACGGACATCTTTTCTATAATGGAAAAGTGTTGCCTGTATCGAATACAACCCCCTAATGCCCTCTGATTTTTATTCATATTTACCCGAATCAGCCATTTCAAAATGCGCTGCACTGGTGGATGCGCACAAAGTTGTAATTCATGTTGTTCGCAACCGCAAGACTAAGCATGGTGATTTTAGGGTACAGTCCAAAGGCAATGTATCTATTACGATCAATGCAATGGAAAACCCATATCGGTTTTTACTTACGTTTTTACACGAATGGGCACACTACAAGGTGTTCAGCTCCTATGTGTTTAGAAAGAAACCTCACGGGAAGGAGTGGAAATTAGCATTTCAAAAAATAGTAGAACCTTTTTTTGAAGCAGAAATCTTCCCACAATCGCTGTTGATACCACTTAAAAAGCACATGCAAAATGCTAGAGCAACTTTTGCTACTGATGTCAACCTTACGATGGCACTTCGGGCATTTGACCCACCCAACAATAAAAAATGTATTTTTGAATTGAAACAGGGTAAACTCTTTAATACGCAAGATGGGCGTGTTTTTAGCAAAGATGCTAAACGCAGAACCCGTTTTGTTTGCACGTGTATCAAAACAAAGAAGCAGTACCTGTTTCCACCTTTTGTTGAAGTAAGTCCAATATGATGGAGACCAAATTTGATTTTTCCGATAAACCTCAAGACGCATCAAAAAAGCAGGCTTCTACGTTAAATCTTGCTTATTTGCGTCAGCTTTTTGACATTACTAAGGGAACAGACTATGCCGCAACATTAGAGGCCGTGCGCCAAGACATTCCTTTTAGGGGCGCCACTGCTTGGGTTTTGATTTGCTCGATTTTTATTGCTTGTATTGGTTTGAATACGGATTCCACTGCAGTTGTTATAGGCGCCATGCTTATTGCCCCACTTATGGGCCCCGTACTGGGAACGGGCGTGGGATTGGCTATCAATGATTTGGATATGATCAAATCAGCCACACAAAATTTTATTGTCATGGTATTGCTTAGTGCCATTACAGCGACGGTATTTTTCTTGTTTTTTCCATTACAACAAGAATCATCAGAGCTTTTGGCACGTACTCAGCCTGATATACGAGATGTGTTTATTGCCTTTTTTGGAGGTGCAGCATTGGCTATTGCCCGTACCAAAAAGGGAGCTATAGCATCAGTTATTTTTGGTGTAGCCATTGCTACGGCACTTATGCCACCTTTGTGTACCATTGGCTATGGAATAGCTGTTGGTAATGTGAGTTATGCACTTGGTGCGCTGTATCTCTTTTTTATCAACGCTACTTTTATAGCCTTTGCTTCTTTTGTAGTTGTAAAACTATTACGCTTTCCCATGATTCATTATGCCGATTCCAAAAGACGTCGGTTTGTAGTTCGTGTGGTAAGCTTTTTTGCTTTGTTGGTCATGATACCTGCTGGGGTTACTTTTGTCAACGCATTAGGCGAAAACGCTTTTAGAAAACAAGCAAATGCCTATTTGGACACTCATGTATCAGTATTGCCATACGGAGATTATTTGGTGTCATCAGCAGCAATTCAATACAGCAGGAAATCAGATAGTCAACTGTTGTTAAATCCACTAGGGCTTGTTCAAATTGACTCTGTAACGATGCGCGTATTAGAACAAAAATTAGCGAATTATGACAAGCTTCATGATGTAAAGCTAATCGTTTTTTCTAAAGAAAAAGACTAATTTAGGTGTGCGCTTGCTTAATTTTCTTCATCAGATTTGAAGAATATACAAAGTCGTTGACAGCCGCATTATCTGTATTAAATATGAGTTCCTTACTGCCTTCCCAAGCCTTTACACCATCTTTTAAAAACAAAATGGTATCTCCAATTTCCATAACAGAATTCATGTCGTGAGAATTGATGACTGTTGTTATGTTGTTTTCTTGGGTAATTTCTCTAATAAGGTTATCAATGACAATAGCCGTTTTGGGATCTAGTCCCGAGTTAGGCTCATCACAAAAAAGGTATTTTGGTTTCATGACAACCGCTCGCGCAATGGCCACGCGTTTTTGCATCCCACCAGAAAGCTCTGCTGGAAGTTTGCTATACGCATTTTCAAGATTTACGCGCGCTATAACCTCTTCGGCAGCATGTTTGATTTCTGATTCACTTTTTTTGGTTAGCATTTGCATAGGAAACATGACGTTTTCCAAAACGGTCATGGAGTCAAACAGGGCACTTCCTTGAAAAACCATACCCATTTCTCTACGCAATGTTCGCTTGTCTTCCTCAACCATATCTCCAAAGGCCCGATCATTGAAGTACATTGTGCCACCATCTATTTGGTGTAAACCCAACAGGCATTTAAGCAATACCGTTTTTCCTGAACCACTTTGGCCAATGATAAGATTGGTTTTTCCAGGCTCAAAAGTCATGCTAATTCCTTTAAGAACTTGCAAGCCGTCAAACGATTTCGTGATGTTGTTTAGGGTTATCATTAAGCCAGTAACATTTGAGTAATGAAATAATTCAGTACAATAATAACCACTGACGTCCATACAAAGGCTACCGTTGCTGCTTTACCAACTTCTAGTGCGCCACCCTTCATATAATAGCCGTGATAGGATGGGATAGTAGCCAAAACCATGGCAAATACCAAAGTTTTTATAAAAGCGTATACCACATGGTAAGGCCTAAAGTCGAGCTGTATGCCCTCTATAAAATCAGCACTACTCGAAAACCCGCCATATATAGTGGCGGCATACCCCCCAAGAATACCAAGAAACATAGAGAAATTTATCACTATGGGAAGTAAAAGCATCGAAATTATTTTTGGGAATACTAGGTAGTTTACGGAGTTAATACCCATCACTTCTAATGCATCAATTTGTTCGGTTACGCGCATGGTACCTATGCTAGATGTAATAAAAGAACCTACCTTGCCCGCTAGGATAATACTCATAAATGTTGGTGCAAATTCAAGTATTATCGATTGTCTTGTGGCAAAGCCAACTAAATTTTTTGGAATAAGTGGATTTTCAATATTAAGTGCTGTTTGTATGGATACAACCCCTCCAACAAAAAAAGAAAGAAAGGCAACGATACCCAAAGATCCAATAATAAGATCTTGTATATCTTTGAATATAAGTTTACGCATCACTTTCCCTTTGGTAGGCTTGACAAAAACTAACCTTAGCATTAGTATATATTCACCGATGTGATGCAGTATTTTCACGTAAACGAATGTAAAAAATTATGTTACTATAACCTAGATCTCAATATAAAAATTGAAATTTGTTAAAATATCAATCATGAATACCAAATCTTTCTACATAATTGCTGGTCTCCTTTTGTTGAGTTGCAGCTCAAATCACGACAATGGCAAGACCAAACTCGTAGTAGGTGTTGTTGTTGATCAAATGCGTATGGACTACCTATATCGATTCCAATCGCATTTTAGTGAAAATGGATTCAAGCGCTTTTATAACGAAGGCTTTGTGGCTAAAAATCACCATTTTGACTATCGTCAAACCAAAACAGGCCCCGGGCATGCTAGTATTGCTTCAGGTACTCCGCCTGCCATAAATGGAATTATTGGCAATGATTGGTTTGATAGACAAAGCCGAAAATCACGCTATTGTGTAGACGATTCCAGCTATAAATCCTTGGGAACAGCGCGAGTAAAGGGTAAGGCACCAACCGCACTTTTGGTTTCCACATTTGCTGATGAAAATAGGTTGGCAACCCAAATGAATGGCAAAGCACTTAGTGTTTCTTTGAAAGACAGAAGTGCTATACTGGCCATTGGCCATACTGCCAATGGTGCGTATTGGTTCTCAGGCGGGGAAGAAGGAAACTTTATAAGCAGTACTTTTTATATGGATGCACTACCTGCATGGGCAACAGGTTTTAATGCCTCTAGAAAAATTGATGACTATCTGACCACTTGGGATACCTATTACCCCATTTCTCAATATGCGGAAACAGGACTGGATGATAGTCCCTATGAAAAGCGACCCAAAGGCAAAGAAAACCCCACTTTTCCATATGATTTGGCTGCTCTGACGGCTACCAATAATGGCTATGATGTGCTGCTAGCAACACCTTTTGGCAATAGTCTTGTTACGGACTTCGCATTGGCGGCTTTGAAAGGGGAGGACTTAGGTGTAGATGATCATGCAGACGTATTCATGATTTCTTATTCGTCAACTGATTATATCGGCCATGATTTTGGCACCAACGCCAAGGAATTGCAAGACACCTACGTTCGCTTAGACCTCGAACTCGCAAGGCTTTTTCGTGCTTTAGACGCACAAGTGGGTAAGGGTGCATATACCTTTTTTCTAACGTCAGACCATGGCGTCGCTCCCGTGCCCAATTATCTAAAAGACAACAAAATTCCTGCTGGATATTTTGGAAAAAGGGCTTTTGTGCAAGCCCTTAAAAAAGTCATGCAAGATGCTTTTGGATTAAGCGACATTATCCTCGATGTATCAAACGATGAAGTTTACCTCAATCAAGATCTCATTTCTTCAGCAAAATTAGATATTGATGTGATAAGGCGTTTTACTGCTGCTTTTATACAGCGACAAGAAGGGATTGCTGCTGCTTATACAACAACAGACCTAATGGAAATGGACACCAATAATCCAATTGTAGAACGCTTGCAAAATGGATATAACCCCAAGCGATCGGGTGATGTTGTATACACGCTATTGCCGGGGTATATAGCCAAACGTGCTTATGGAACCACGCATGGTTCAGCCTTTATCTATGATACCCACGTTCCGCTATTGCTTTACGGTAACGGCATTCAAAAAGGGAGTACATATAAAAGAACAAAAATTTCAGACATCGCACCCACAATGTGTGCATTGTTAGAAGTAAGTAACCCAACAGGTGTTACTGGTAACCCGGTAGTTGAGGCCTTGAAAAGCCGCTAAAACTTATAGGTAAACGCATTGATGTTCATTCCAGCGCCTACACTGGCAAAAAGCGCAACATCTCCTTTTTCAATTTGATGACCCTCAAGGGCATTTCGCTTTACCAAATCCAATAGGGTAGGGACAGTTGCAACAGAACTATTGCCCAATTTATGAATACTTATTGGTAGTATGTCTGCAGGAATGGGTTGACGAAAAAGACGGTAAAACCTTTTGACGATGGCTTCGTCCATTTTTTCATTGGCTTGATGCAAAAAAATCTTCTTTAAGGATCCTAGGTCTTCTCCGCTTTTGTCAAAGCAGTCCTTCATAGCTTGCGGAACGTGGCTAATGGCAAATTCGTAAACTTTTCTTCCGAGCATTTTAATATACTTGTCCTCAGGGTTAGCTGTTGGGTCGTTAGACTTTCCAGAAAATAAGTAAAACGCTTCTTCTGTGCTGTAGGTTTGAGAACAGTGGCTTAGAAGACCACCAACTTCTTCTGTTTCTTCAATGATTGTAGCTCCAGCCCCATCAGCAAAAATCATGGCGTCTCTATCGTTTTGATCAGCAATTCGGGACAAGGTATCAGCACCAATAACCATGCAGCGTTTGGCCATGCCTGATTTGATAAAAGCTTTTGCTTGAATAACACCCTCTACCCATCCTGGGCAACCAAAAATCAGGTCATAAGCAACACAATTCGGATTCTTTATCTGGAGGTTGTGCTTTACTCTTGTGGCCAAGGAAGGTAACATATCAGTTTGTATACATCCGTGTTGAATATCGCCAAAATTGTGAGCTACAATTATGTAGTCCAAGGTTTCAGGATCAAAAGATGCGTCTTCAATAGCTTTTTCAGCAGCCAGAAAAGCGAGATCAGATGCAGTTTGGTGAGGTTTGGCATAACGCCGCTCTTCAATGCCCGTTATGGCTTTAAATTTTTCAATTATATCGCCATTTTCAGCACCAAAAGGGTTACCGCTATCGTCTAAAAATGTATGTGCTAAAAAATCTTGATTTCGTTCTTTGTGTGAAGGAATATAACTTCCAACGCCTGTGATGTGGATTCCCATGTTTTATAAGAGTAGTGCTCGTTTTCTGATATTCAAATATAGAAATCTATACGGTTACAAGAAAAAGTTGTGTTTATAAATGCGCTCAACACCCATATTATTGAATTTGTGAGACAGGTTTGTCTACATACATTTCCATGGGAGCACAGGTGCACATAAGGTTTCTGTCGCCATATGCTTCATCTACACGCTGTACACTTGGCCAAAACTTATTTTCACGAACAAATTGCAATGGATATGCTGCTTCTTCTCTCGTGTATGGCAATTCCCATTCGTGCGCTGTCAATTGAGTCAAGGTATGTGGTGCGTTACGAAGCAAGTTGTTCGTTTGTTCTTTAGTGCTGGCCTCAATCTCATAGCGAATTGAAATAAACGCCTCGCAAAAACGATTTAGTTCTGCCATGTTTTCACTTTCTGTTGGCTCAATCATCATGGTGCCTGGAACCGGGAACGATACCGTTGGTGCATGAAAGCCATAATCGATCAAGCGTTTTGCAATGTCCATTACTTCTATGCCTTTTTCTTTGAAAGCACGACAATCAATGATAAACTCGTGTGCTGCTCTGTTGTTGTCACCACTGTACAAAACAGGGTAGTGCTTGGCAATACGTTCCTTGATGTAATTGGCATTTAAGATAGCTACCTCTGTGGCTTTCGTAAGCCCTGCTGCTCCTAGTAAGCGTATGTAAGCATAAGAAATAAGACAGGCTAGAGCTGAACCATAAGGCGCTGCAGAAAGTGCTTGAATTCCTTGTTCACCACTTGTTGGAATTATGGCGTGATTTGGCAAAAACGGGACCAAGTGTTTGGCAACACATATCGGACCTACTCCTGGGCCACCACCGCCGTGCGGTATAGCAAAAGTTTTGTGGAGGTTCAAGTGACAAACGTCTGCGCCAATAACAGCTGGATTGGTTAGGCCAACTTGCGCATTCATATTTGCACCATCCATATATATTTGCCCACCTTTACTGTGAATATAAGCGGTTATTTCCTTAATAGCTGATTCAAAAACACCATGTGTTGAGGGATAGGTGATCATCAAAGCTGCTAAATTATCAGCATGCTCATTGGCTTTGGCTTTTAAGTCGTCTAGGTCAATATTTCCTTTTTCGTCAGTGCCTACGACAACAACTTGCATACCAGCCATTACGGCAGAGGCTGGATTGGTGCCATGCGCAGATGCAGGAATAAGACAGATATTGCGATGTGCGTCATCGTTTGCTAGATGATATGCTCGGATGACCATCAGTCCTGCAAATTCGCCTTGTGCTCCTGAATTGGGCTGTAAGGATGTGCCTCCGAAGCCTGTAATTTCTGTAAGGTAGTCAGCCAGGTCGTGTAACACACTAGTATAGCCAGCTGCCTGATCAATAGGAGCAAAGGGGTGTATGTTATTCCAATGTGGATCACTCAAAGCAAACATTTCTGTAGCAGCATTTAGCTTCATGGTACAAGAGCCCAAAGCAATCATGGAATGATTTAGCGCCAAGTCTTTGCGCTCAAGGGACTTGATATAGCGCATCATGCTGGTTTCGGAGTGGTAACTGTGAAATACGTCGTTGGTTAAAAATGAAGTAGTTCGCTTGTGTGAAACAGGGAGGTAATCCATCTCAACCAAATTGACATCAAAAGCAGGTTGCTTAGTTGCTTCGGAAATGATATCAATCAAAATTTGAACGTGATGATCCTCTGTTGCTTCATGGAAGGTAATGCTCAGCTCATTATTATTGATCTGACGAATATTGATTCCTTTAGTAGCTGCTAAGCGTACTATTTCTTTAGCAGGAGCTTCGATGTGAAGTGTGTCAAAGAACGCTTTATTCTTTTGCGTTATCCCTAGTTGTTTCAGTGCTTGATTCAGTTGACAAGCATGACGATGTATGCGTGTAGCAATTGATTTTAGTCCCTCTGGGCCGTGGTATACAGCATACATTCCTGCCATAACCGCCAAAAGTACTTGTGCAGTACAAATATTAGATGTAGCCCTATCTCTTTTAATGTGTTGCTCACGCGTTTGCAAGGCCATACGTAAAGCTCTGTTACCAGACTTATCTTTGGTAACGCCAATAATTCTTCCAGGTATACTGCGTTTGTAGGCGGTCTTGGTTGCGAAGAATGCTGCGTGCGGTCCTCCATAGCCAAGGGGAATTCCAAAGCGTTGACTGCTTCCTACTACGACATCAGCACCTAAAGTTCCTGGCGCTTCTAAAAGCACCAAACTCATAAGGTCAGCAGCAACTGCCGTTTTTACTTCTGCTTGCGAAGCACGATCAATAAAAGCTTTTAGGTTGGGTATAGCACCGTCAGCACCAGGGTACTGTACCAAAGCTCCAAAGTATGCTTCATTAGGTACAAAAGTATCGCAACTGCCATAAACAAGTGTAATACCAACGGGAACGGCTCTTGTTTCTAACACAGATTTGGTCTGCGGCAAGGTGTTTTCATCTACAAAAAACAGCTTTGCACCTTCCTTTTTCTGCGTTCTTGTACGTTGGCCAAAGAGTAGACTCATGGCTTCTGCTGCAGCTGTAGATTCATCTAAAAGAGAGGCATTAGCAAGTTCCATTCCTGTGAGTTCCACAATCATGGTTTGGAAGTTGAGCAACGCCTCCATACGACCTTGAGCAATTTCAGCTTGGTAGGGGGTGTATGCGGTGTACCAACCTGGATTTTCCAATATATTTCTTTGGATTACACCGGGCAAAATGGCTTCGTGATAACCTAGGCCAATAAAGGAAGTAAATACCTTGTTGTGTTTCCCTAAGGCGGTAATGTGTTTTGAAAAGCTATGTTCGCTCATCGCTTCAGGAAGCGACATGGGTGCATGGAGCCTAATGGCTTCTGGAACGGTCTGTGCAACTAGTTCTTCAAGCGATGAGGCATCTATAACCGAAAGCATCTTGTCCAACTCCTTTTCGTTTGGACCCAAGTGGCGAAGCGCGAAATTTTGTGTATCCATAAACACCAGTATTATAGCCTTTCAAAGGTAATTTTTTGCTTAAAATCAAAAAAATCAAACCCATCCATTTCGGCCTAAAGTTGTTAACCATAAATGGCTACCTTATTAACACAATTGGTAGTTTTGTAGTTCTTTATGAAGCATATCAATCTCCGCCCATATATTGAATCCAGCTTACACGTTGCCTTATCGCTATGGGCTTTTTGCAACGTGTTAGCGATGCAACAAGGCGTTGATGTAGCTGTTTCATTGCAATGTGCGATTTTTGGTTTTGGTTGGGTTGCCTATCAATACTTTCATTTTGTTGTACCTGCTTTGGTAAAAAGGAAAAGAATCAATTTGCTACAAGTCACCATGCTTTTCTGCGCTACGGCAATTGGTATTTTTGGACTCGCCACACAAACCACTGCTGTTTGGTTTATTTTTGTTTTTGTAGGGATGATTACAGCGTTATACACACTTCCTTTCAGGGCTCAAATGGGCTTGCGTTATATCCCTACTCTTAAGGTATTTATTGTGGCCTTGTGCTGGTCAACTCTAGCTACTTTTGCACTGTATAATGCTGCCTCGGTTCATTTTGTATTGATTGCCTCAAAAGCCATACTTTGGATATTGGTGCTTATTGTACCGCTCGAAATACACGATCTTAATAGCGATGCACCACGTTTGAAAACACTCCCACAAGTTTTGGGTGTTAAGGGGGTAAAGTTGCTGTCGTATATCTTGATTTTAATGGCTATCGTTTTGGCCTTCATGACGGCAACTAAAAATATTCTTGCTTGGATTGAAATCGGGGTACTAGTCGTTCTAGGGATACTTATTTTTAAAGTTAAAAGAGATCGACCAAAACACCTTACTTCATTGTATGTTGAAGCAATTCCTGTGTTGTGGTTGGGTTTGAGCTATTTGGCGCTTACTTATTGTTAAGGTCTTTCGCGCTTTGATGGACTTTCTCACCTAAGGATACTTTGTAGGCAATCATTGCCTCACGTAAGGCTGGATTTTTTACGCCTAGAATCTGACAAGCCAATAGTGCTGCATTTTTTGCCCCATTAAGTGCTACGGTAGCTACAGGCACGCCCCCAGGCATTTGTAGTATTGACAAAACAGAATCCCATCCATCTATGGAATTGGAAGACTTAACAGGTACGCCAATTACAGGCAATGGACTAATTGAGGCCACCATTCCAGGGAGGTGGGCTGCTCCGCCAGCTCCAGCAATGATAACGTCTATACCGTTTTCGTGTGCTGATTTTCCAAACGACATCATTTTATCGGCAGTTCTGTGTGCAGATACAATATCAACATGCGTTTCGATTTCAAAAAGGGCCAAGGTGTCAATGGCGTCTTGCATTACGGGTAGGTCGCTTTTGCTTCCCATGATAACGGCTACTTTCATGTTAATTCGCTTTAAGTTTAAGTTTTGCTTTTAAGTCTTTAATTTTTTTAAAAATATCATTTAAATCTGCACCTGTAAGGGTAATATGTCCCATTTTTCGTTGCGGTTTAGTTGTTTTCTTTCCATAAATGTGTAGTGCAGATTGTGGGGTATTTAGCACATGATCTATTCCATCATAGACAAATGTGCCAATGAGTTCTTGTGGACCAACCACATTGGCCATGATGGTGGGTTCATGAAAGCTTGTTTTTCCAAGCGGGGCGTTAAGTATGGCGCGTATGTGCTGCTCAAATTGCGAAGTATTGGCGCCTTCTATGGTAAGGTGACCGCTGTTGTGCGGCCGTGGCGCTACTTCGTTTATAAGAAGGTTGTTCTCTTGGTCAATAAAAAACTCAACTGCCAACAAGCCTACATGCGCCCAAGCGCTAACCAACTTATGGGTAATATCATGTGCTTTTTTTGCAATTTCTTTGCTAATCTCGGCAGGGAAATAGACATACTCTACTTGATTAGCCTCTGGATGGAACGCCATGCCCACTGGGGGGTAAAGCGCAATTTCACCATCAGGATTTCTGGCTGCTATAATGGCTATTTCTTGTTTTATTGGAACAACTGTCTCAATGATACACGGGTTATCAGGCAAAGCATCAATAGCTGCTTTACGGTCAATTTTTTTCACACCAAAACCGTCATAACCAAAACGGGCGGCTTTCCAAATGAAAGGAAAGTCAACGCTGCCATTTGAAATATGTGCTAAAAGCTCTTTTTTGTTTTCACAGGAAATAAAAGGGGCAGTTGGCAGTTTTTGTTGTTCAAAAAAAGCTTTTTGTGTTTGTTTGTTTTGAATGATGTCGAGGGTTGCTGGTTTTGGATAAACCAAAACACCAGCTTTCTCCAACTCATAAAGGGCATCAATATTAACATGTTCAATTTCAATGGTAAGTACTTCAACTTCTTTTCCAAAGTTTAGCACTGTTTCATAGTCCATCAAATCCCCTTGAACAAATCGGTAGCAGCTGTTTTTTGCGGGTGCACCGGCATTGGAGTCAAGAATATGGGTGCGGATATCCCATTTGCGCGTTATATCGGTAAGCATTTTGCCTAGCTGTCC
>JAQWKF010000006.1 GCA_029247985.1 Flavobacteriaceae bacterium | reverse complement strand
AGGATTGATAAATTGCATGGTATCATAGATCCCCAAACCGGCATATACACTACCCCCAGGAGAGTTGATGTAAATCTGGATGTCTTTAGTTTTATCGGTGCTTTCTAAAAACAACAATTGCGCCTGAATGATATTCGCAACACTGTCGTTAATTCCTGTTCCAAGAAAAATAATACGGTCCATCATCAAACGTGAAAACACGTCCATTTGGGCCACATTCAACTGACGCTCTTCAATGATGTAAGGCGTTAGGCTACTGACCAATTCATCGTAATACATGGAGTTTATCCCGTGATGCTTGGTAGCGTACTTTTTAAATTCTTTTCCGTAATCCATTTCCTAAAGTTCTAAGTTAAATATAGCGATTATTTTTTGTACGCTTCTTTGATAAAGTCGTCGTAAGATAATTTCTTGACTTTGATGTTTCCTTTTTCTAAAAACAACTGTCGCATTTTCTCACTCATCACCTGATCGGAGATGCGTTTTACCTCATCTTGGTTGCCTAAAATACGTCCTGTTATTTCTGTAAGTTCTTCTTCCTGAATATCTGTGCGGCCATATTGCACCATTTGCTTTTTGATCAAATCTTTAGCAAATGTTTCTACTTCTTCTCTAGTGATTTGAAGGTTGTGCTCTTGCATGAGTTTTGATTCAATCAATTGGTAGCGTAAGCCACGTTCTGATTTGGCGTATTCTGCCTCGGCTTCCTCTTCTGTTATTGGATTTTCACCTGCTGTTTGCATCCATTTTTTTAAGAAAGCTGCTGGAAGCGAAAACTTGGTGTTATCAATCAAGTGTTCAGTCATGTCGTTGATAAACTTCTGGTTGGCTTGTGTTTCAAAATGACCCATTGCATCTGCTTTGAGTTTTTCCTTACATTCTGTTGCAGACTTTACTGCGTCTTTACCAAATACTTTATCGAAAAAATCTTGGTCTAAATCGGCTAAAGTGCGGTTGTTTCGTTCTTGAAGGGTAAGTGAAAGTGTCACCGCTTTTTCTGGAAGTGTTTCCATCACACGACGCAATACATGCGCTTCTTTAAACAAGCCTTTGGTTGAAAATTCAACCACTTCGCCAATGGTAGCCTTTTTAAAAGCGTTGAGGGCTTTCTTGCTTTTTAGCTCACTAGCCGTAAATGTGGCGCTTTTCTGATCGGCACCCCCTTCGTAAGAAACACCAACGGTCAATTCTGTGTCAGCAGTTACTTCATCGGTTGGAACAATGGCACCATATTGTTTCTGTAGGCGTTCCAATTGTTCGTTTACAAACTTTTCGTCTGCTTGAATTTCATATCGTGTAACTGCTTTACGGTTGGGGAGTTTTACCGCCACTTGTGGCGTCAAGCCCAGTTCAAAATCAAAAGAAAAAGCAGGAGCACCCCAATCAATATTGTCTACAGGAACTGGAAGTGGGTTTCCCAAAATAGAAATCTTTTCTTCGTTGAGGAAATCGTTCAATGAGGACTGTAACATCTTGTTTACCTCATCAACCATAACAGCCTGGCCGTATTGTTTTTTGATAACTCCCATGGGCACATTCCCTTTTCTAAAGCCAGGAATATCAGCGCGCTTGCGGTAGTCATTTAATACTTGCTCCACTTTAGGAGCAACGTCTTCTTGGTTGATATCAACGGTAATCACTGCATTTAGTGCATCTACGTCTTTTCGCGTTACGTTCATTTTTTTTATTTAATAGCTGGCAAAAGTAGGCTATTTTTAAGCAAGGTCAAAGTGCTGCTAAAGGGGGCATTAACTTAAGAAATCTTGTAAGGCAATGGTAAATCCTTTGGGGTTTTCGGCATGAAGCCAATGGCCCGCGTCGGCAACCCAATGTAATGAAGCTTTGGGGAAAAGGTCCTGTATGGTAGTCATATCTGTTTGCAATACATAATCAGATTGTTTTCCTGCTAAAAATAGCGTCTTTCCTGTGTAGGGCAATCCAGTTGGTGCAGCACCAATTTCTTTGAGCTTGTGTTGCAGTACTTCAATATTGCAACGAAGTTTAAGGGTTTTTTGTTCTGTCCAAGCTAAATTTTTAAGTAGAAACTGGCGAACGCCCATTTCTGGAACAAAAGGCATAAGCAACTTGTCAGCTTCAGACCTTGAGTTAAGTGTCAAATCATTGAGATGCAAAAGCCCCTTTATAATATTTGAAAATTTAGTGTCTACGTCATATTTTTTGGGTGCTATGTCCGCCACTATGAGTTTGGAAACCCGAGTAGGGTATTGAAGCGCCAAGTTCATGGCTGTTTTACCACCCATAGAGTGACCAAGTACAATGGCTTGTGGGATATTGTGATCGTCCATATAATGGATAATATCTGCTGCCATTAAATCGTAATCAAAATCTTGGCTGTGAAAACTTTTCCCGTGGTTGCGTTGGTCAATGGCGTGTACTTCATATTGAGTAGACCAAAATTTGGCGTGGGTGCGCCAATTGTCCGACATCCCCAAAAAGCCGTGTAATATGATAAGACTTTCGCCCTGCCCTATAATGGTGCTGTGAACTAGTGCGTCGATAGCTTGGCTATGTATTGATTAATGACATTCTCAAGACCAAAGTACAAGGACTCGCAAATAAGGGCATGTCCAATGGACACCTCTAATAATCCGGGTACTTGTTGGGCAAAAAAAGCAATATTGTTTAAGCTTAAGTCGTGGCCAGCATTAAGACCTAGTCCAACTTCTTGTGCTTTTGTGGCGGCATCTACAAATGGCGTTATGGCTTTTGAAGGGTCTAGTGGATATGTTTCGGCATACGCTTGGGTATAGAGCTCAATGCGGTCTGTGCCTGTTTTGACAGCAGCTTCCACTTGTGCCACATCGGGATCTAAAAATATGGACGTACGAATGCCATGCTGCCTAAATTCCTGAATAACCTCTTGTAGAAAATCAAGATTTGTTACCGTATCCCAGCCTGCATTGGACGTAATGGCGTCTGGAGCATCAGGCACCAAAGTCACTTGATCGGGTTTGATGGCGCACACCATATCTATAAATTTTGGAATGGGATTTCCTTCAATATTAAATTCGGTGGTAATAACAGTAGGCAATTCTCGCGCGTCTTGATAAGTAATATGTCGCTCATCAGGTCTGGGGTGAACGGTGATACCTTGTGCGCCAAATGCTTGTGCATCCTGAGCAACTTGTAAAATATTTGGCTGATCACCTCCTCTTGCGTTGCGCAGTGTGGCTATTTTATTGATGTTTACACTAAGCTTTGTCATAGCACTTTTTATGCAAAAATAACACAATAATGTCCCTTTGAGCATTTTGGTCTAACTTTGCAGTATGAAAGTAGCTTTATATAGCTTGGTTCACGATACTATATCTCTAAAAATCGTAAAGGAAATTGTTGATTTTTTTGCGAGTAAAGGCGCTGGTATTCAAGTGGAAAAAGAATTGTTGCAACATATTCCCAATGCTGCTGCAACCCCATTTGATTCCCATAGAGAATTAGATCCAAAAACAGCTGTTTTTTTTGCTGTTGGTGGTGACGGTACCGTATTACGTGCCTTGCACTACATCCGTGAATCAAAGATACCATTGATTGGAATCAATACAGGTCGCTTGGGCTTTTTAGCAACTATTCAACCTGACGAAATGGAAGCCATGCTTCATGATATCATGGCCAAGAACTACGTAACAGAAGAACGTAGTATACTTGAAATCAAAACATCACCTGCTATTGCCGAACTGAATGAATTTCCATTGGCCCTGAACGAAATTTCTTTAAGTCGTGAAAACACAACCTCTATGGTTACCATCAACACCCAAGTCAATGATGCCTATGTAAATGTTTACTGGGCTGATGGTTTGGTTGTGGCTACTCCAACAGGATCCACTGGATATTCGTTGAGCAGCGGCGGACCCATCATTGCCCCAGAGGCAAAAAGCTTTGTCTTAACGCCAATTGCGCCACATAACCTCAACGTAAGACCGCTCGTTGTTGCCGATGATGTTGAAATAAAAATTCACGTCGAAGGCAGAGGAGACTCACATCTCATTTCTCTAGACACCCGACTCTTTTCTGTGCCTATGAACACCACCATTAGTATCAAAAGGGCAAAAAACCCCATTGTCTTTATAAAACCTAATACGCACAGCTTTTTTGATACTTTGCGCAACAAGCTGCTTTGGGGACAAGATAAGCGCAACTAACAATAAATCTGGTGTTTTTGCAGTTTTCATTTAATTAAGATGAGCATAAATCGTATTTGGTTTTGGATTGCATTAGTCGTTCTCGTGAGTAGTTTTAGCACTGCGCAACGGCATGAGATTGGCGTCACTTTTGGTGGTGTAAATTATGTTGGTGAAATAGGAAGTACTCAATACATTCAGCCTAGACATCGTGAAGCAGGCCTAATTTATAAACGCAATTATAATGAGCGGATTGGGCTTCGTGCCATGTATAGCAGAGGAAAATTAAGCGGAAATGATCTAAATACATCAGAATTAGATCGGTTGAACCGAGGATACTATTTTGCCAACTACTATTCTACGCTAGGTGCTGCTATTGAAATTAATTATGTAAAGCTTCCCGTTGGCGAATTTGGATTTTCATGGACGCCGTACATTCATGCAGGTGTAAACCGTATGGTTGTAGAAAATATTTATTTTGATCCTATTGAAACATCGTCTCGTGCTTCAGGTAAAGTTGTAACTATTGGCATACCTTTCGGAGTAGGTGTGAAATTTAACTTTGGCAAATCATGGATTTTAGCTGCAGAAGTGCGACCCCAATTTACCTTCAGCGATAATTTAGATGGAAGCTACCCTGATCTCGAAAAAAACCCTTCCGCCAAACAATTTTCAACAAGTTTAAGCAATGATTGGCTTGTATTTACAGGGATTTCAATAACTTACGGCTTTGGAAGACTACCCTGTTGCAGAGATTAAAAAATGAGTTTAAAAAAATTTAATACGGAAGAATTGCCACAGCACATTGCTGTCATTATGGATGGTAATGGACGTTGGGCACAAAAGCAAGGTAAAAATCGTTTACTTGGTCACGAGGCAGGCGCAAAAGCGGTGCGAAAAACAGTCGAAGCAGCTGCAAAATTAGGCATTAAGCACCTTACACTTTATGCCTTTTCTACTGAAAACTGGAACCGTCCAAAGACAGAAGTTTCTACACTTATGTCGCTTTTGGTAAGAAGTCTTCGACGTGAATTACGGCGTATGACAGAGAATAACATACGTCTCTCGGCTATTGGTTCTTTAGACAAACTACCCAAAAAAGTGCACGAAGAATTAGTAGAAGTAATTGAAAAGACACAAAGCAATACGGGTACAAATTTAACCTTAGCACTTAGCTATGGCGCACGTGAGGAAATCAAGCAAGCTATTGTTGATATTAGCAGAAAAGTTAAAAATAGCATAATTAACGTTGAAAATATTGATGAAACCATAATAAATGAGCATCTTTACACGCAACATTTGCCTGATGTAGATTTGCTCATCCGCACAAGTGGCGAAGTTCGAATAAGTAATTTCCTTTTATGGCAAATTGCTTATGCAGAACTGTACTTTACAGATGTAATGTGGCCAGAGTTCGATGAGCATGAGCTTCACCAGGCAATTAATAGTTATCTAAAAAGAGAACGTAGATTTGGAAAAACAAGCGAGCAACTTACGTAACTGTTTACTCCTCCCCCTTATTTTGTGTATTGTGCTGTTTGGTCTTAAACAGACCAGCGCACAAGAAAATGCTTTTGACAAAGGCAAGTTTTATGAACTTGGAGAAATTAAGGTTACTGGCGTAAAAAGTTTTAGCCCACAAACTGTTGTGGCCTATACCGGACTTAAAAAAGGTCAGCGTATTCAAATTCCTGGTGAAGAAATTAGTGCTACCATAAATAAGTTATGGAAGCTTGAACTTTTTAGTGATATTGAGTTTTTTATCACAAAAATTGATGGTGAAGTAGCCGATTTGGAACTATATATTCAGGAATTGCCTACACTTTCTGACTACACCATTAGAGGAATCAAAAAAGGTAAAATTGAGACTATTGTCAAAGACACTGACATTAAAAAAGGAAAAAAACTCAGTAAAAATTTCCTTGCCACTACCAAAAACTATATCGAAAACAAATACAAAAAAGAAGGTTTTCTAAATGCTAAAGTCACTATTGACATCAAGGCAGATACAGCAGGAGTAAACAATCAAAGAATGTTGATATCTGTAGATCGTGGTGATCGCGTAAAGGTGCGCTCCATTTCTTTTGAAGGCAATGAAGTTTATAAACCTAGAAGACTTCGTAAACAAATTAAAAATACGAGAACAGCGGTCCCAGGACGTTTTTGGAAACGTTCAAAGTATATTGAGGCTGATTATGAAGAAGACCTTAAGAAACTACTAGATTTTTACAAAGAAAAAGGCTACCGAGATGCCCGCATCCTATCTGACGACATTAAGATAGATGGTGACAAAATTGATGTTGTCGTAAAAGTTCAAGAAGGAAATAAATATTATTTTGGTGATGTTAATTTTATTGGCAATTCCGTTTATAGTGATGTACAACTTAGAAGGGTGTTGGGAATTAAATCTGGCGACACTTACAACGGTGTGTTACTGCGTAAGCGTATTGCTGATCAAACCAAACCAGATGGTGAAGATCTCACAAACCTATACCAAAACAACGGTTACTTATTCTCCAGCATAAACCCTGTTGAAGTTAGCGCGGCAAATGACACCATCAACTTCGAAATTCGAATTACGGAAGGCAAGCCAGCTTATTTCAATCGAATAACTGTTCGAGGCAACGACCGAACAAATGATCACGTTATTTACAGAGAAATTCGTACACGACCAGGTGAACTCTACAGTAAAGATAAAGTGGTACGCTCGGTTCGTGAGTTAGGGCAATTGGGCTTTTTTGATCCTGAGCAAATATCGCCTGACTTTAAGGACGTAGACCCTAATGCTGGGACTGTAGACATTGAATACGGTTTGGTAGAAAAAGGGGCTAGCCAAATTGAACTACAAGGTGGTTATGGTGGCGGTGGATTTATTGGGACCCTAGGGTTATCATTCAATAATTTTTCCATGCGTAACATTTTCAACAAGAAAGAATATAAGCCAGTACCCATGGGCGACGGTCAACAGCTTGCGCTTCGTTTACAGGCAAGTCGCTTCTTTGAAACTTATAGTTTTTCATTTTCTGAGCCTTGGTTAGGCGGAGAGCAACCTGTGCGTTTTTCGACTTCTATTTCGCAAACAACCCAGTATCGTTATAATTATATGACAGGATTGGCGGATAAATCACAATATTTTAAAATACGTGGTATCAATTTTGGCTTGGCTAAGCGCCTTCAGGTTCCTGATGATTACTTTACCCTTTCACAAACAATAGGTTACCAATTCTTTGACTTAAATAACTATTACACAGGCTTGTTTACTTTTGGAGATGGGGTTTCTAATAACCTGTTTTATGCCATAGCATTATCCAGAAACAACACCTATACAAACCCCATATTTCCAGTGGGTGGTTCGACCTTTACCGTTGGTGCTAAGCTTACCTTCCCGTACTCATTGGTAAATAATACAGATTATGGCAATTTGAAAAATTTAGCAGCATATCAAGACGCAAATGGCGATCCTGACCAAGCTAAAATTGATCAAGAACGCTTTAAATGGTTAGAGTACTATAAATTAAATTTTGAAGGTACTTGGTATACCCGCATTATTGATAAATTGATATTGCGTACCCATGCTGAATTTGGCTTTTTAGGGGCATATAACCCCGAGAGAGGAAATATTCCCTTTGAACGCTACTTCTTAGGAGGCGATGGACTGCAACAATACGCCATGGACGGAAGAGAAACCATTGCGCTTAGAGGTTATGAAAACCAATCGCTATCTAGCAGAGATGGCTCAACAGTTTACAATAAATTCTCACTTGAACTGCGTTACCCCATTACATTAAAACCAAGTGCATCTATTTACGCTTTAAGTTTTTTAGAAGCGGGTAATGGTTATGACAATTTTCGAGAGTTTAATCCGTTTAATAGTAAGCGCTCAGCAGGCTTTGGTGTCCGAATTTTTATGCCCGCTTTTGGATTGTTAGGCATAGATTTTGGATATGGGTTTGATAGCGAAATGCCAAATGACTTAAACCCCAACGGATGGGAAACACACTTTATAATAGGTCAACAATTCTAACAAAGAAGCAAATGCGTTTTTTTTGGACCTTATTGGTATGCTTTTTTATAACGGGCTTTACATCTGCGCAACGCAATGTGAGGATAGGGTTTTTGGATATAGACAAAGTTTTAGCAGCACATAGTGGCTTCTCTGAATCAAGTCAAGACTTGAAAACTAAGATTATATCATGGCGTAACGAAATTGACACAAGGCAAAAAGAGCTGGACGAGCAAAAAAAGGCTCTTGAAATCGAAAGGCCTTTACTCACACAAGAAATTGTTGAAGAACGCGAAGACGACATTGCCTTTGAACAAGATAAATTAAATCAATACGTTGAACAGCGTTTTGGAGTTGAGGGCGACTGGATTAAACAAAAGCTTCTATTAGCACAACCTGCCCAGGACGAAATTCTAACAGCCATAAGAGAAATTGCCGCTGACCGAAAACTAAATTATGTTTTTGATAGTACTGCTGAAATTCTAGTGTTACATTCTGAAAAAAAATACGATATTAGCGACCTTGTTATTCGATACCTAGAAATTGAAGACAAGAAAAAGGCACAGGCTTTTTTGGCAGAAACCAAAAAAGAAGAACGCAAACAGCGCTCAAATCCATCTACTGACGAGAGAAGGAAAAAAATAGAGCAGCAAAAAGCCGAAAGGCTAAAGCTTCTTGAAGAAAGGAAAGCTGAACTCGAGCGTAGAAAGCAAGAACGTGAAGCAGAAGTCGCGCAAAAGAAAAAAGAAACGGAAGAGGCACTAGCCAAACGTAAAAAAGAAAGGTTAGAAGAACTTGAAAGAAGAAAAAAAGAATTTGAAGAAAAACGCAAACAAGCACAACAAAAAAAGTAACACTTAATTAACTCAATACAATGAAATATTTATCTACTCTATTACTAACTGTAATATTAATGCTTAGCAGTGC
>JAQWKF010000079.1 GCA_029247985.1 Flavobacteriaceae bacterium | reverse complement strand
AAAAGTACTTTCTGTTGCGGTATACAACCACTACAAACGACTCAATCAAAACGTTGATAACGACGTAGAAATTGAAAAAAGTAATATCATTATTGCTGGCCGTACAGGAACGGGCAAAACGCTATTGGCCAAGACCATTGCTAAGATGCTGCAAGTGCCTATTGCCATTGTAGACGCAACCGTACTTACTGAAGCAGGTTATGTGGGTGAAGACGTAGAAAGTATTTTAACACGACTGCTACAAGCTGCCGATTATGATCAGCAGAAAGCGGAGCGTGGTATTGTTTTTATTGATGAGATTGATAAGATTGCTCGTAAAAGCGACAATCCTTCCATCACACGTGATGTTTCTGGAGAGGGAGTTCAGCAAGCGCTTTTAAAATTACTTGAAGGAACTGTGGTTAACGTACCACCCAAAGGTGGACGCAAGCATCCCGATCAAAAGTTTGTCGAAATCAATACCGAACACATTTTGTTTATTGCTGGAGGGGCATTTGATGGAGTTGAACGCCATATTGCCAAGCGCATGAATATGCAAGCGGTGGGCTACAGCACTGCTGCCAAGCGCAAATCGGTTACAGAAGAGGACTTGCTGGCACATATCACACCATCAGACCTCAAGGACTTTGGACTTATACCTGAAATTATTGGACGCCTTCCTGTGCTTACCCACATGAATCCATTGGATGAGAAAGCGCTGCGAGAAATATTAACGGCACCTAAAAATGCATTGGTAAAGCAGTACCAACATCTCTTTGAATTGGACGGAGTTGCGTTAACCTTTACGCCAACAGCTCTGGACTTTATTGTGGAGCAAGCCGTGCAGTATGCCTTGGGCGCAAGAGGACTGCGTTCCTTGTGTGAGGCCATCCTTACGGATGCCATGTATGAACTTCCCAGCACCAACACTACTGAGCTAAAAATTACCAAACGCTATGCCGAAAATAAATTGAGCGTTGTTCAACTCAACCAGCTTAAGGCGGCTTCTTAACATAAAAGTACTTAAACTTTCCTCACACCAAAACTCCCCACGGGCATGCAGTTATCTTTAAGTGAAAAACATTTAATCGCCTGACTAAACTTGCCCCAGCAACTCATCTAAATACTCACGGGTGTTGGATAGTCGCGGCACCTTGTGTTGGCCCCCAATTTTCCCTTTTTGCTTTAACCATTTATAAAAGGTTTTAGGTTTAGCAATATGTAACTTAAGTGGCATAAGCGTTATGTTTTTATAGCGTTTGGCCTCGTAGTCCGAGTTTAGGGCTTGCAATTGCTTGTCCAAATCTTCGGCAAAGGCAGCAGTATCTTTTGGAGGTGTCTTAAATTCTATCAGCCATTCGTGTCCGCCTTTTTCGGAGCCATCCATAAAAATGGGTGCGGCAGTATAATCCACCAATTGCACATGGTGGTGTTGGCATACCAATTCAAGTGCTTTGTTGGCGTTTTCAATCACCAGCTCCTCCCCGAATACATTGATAAAGTGTTTGGTTCTGCCCGTTATTTTGAAGCGATAAGGTGCAATGGAGGTAAAGCGAATGGTATCGCCAATATGATAGCGCCACAGTCCTGCATTGGTAGAAATAATCACGGCATATTGGGTGCCGACCACTACGTCGGATAGTGGTATTACTTTTTCGTTTTGAGTGCCATAGGTTTTCATATCTATAAATTCATAGAAAATCCCATAGTCAAGCATCAACAATAGCTCGTCAGAATGCAGTTGGTCTTGCACTCCAAAAAAGCCTTCTGAGGCATTGTATAGTTCAACATAGTGAATAGCATCACTAGGCAAAAGGGCTTTATACTGCTCCTTGTAGGGCATAAAGTTTACACCTCCGTGAAAGTACACTTCCATATTGGGCCACACTTCTAAAATGTTTTTTCGTCCAGTTTCTGCCAATACCTTTTGCAGCAGCACCAACATCCATGAGGGAACACCTGCCATACTCCGAATATCTTCTCTTAAAGTTTCATGTACGATAGCTTTCATCTTGGTTTCCCACTCCGCCATGAGTGATACTTTTTGACTTGGAGCACTTACCATTTCCGCCCAAAGGGGTAAATTATCGATCATAATGGCCGATAAATCCCCAAAATAAGAGTTGTTTTCTTCATAAATTTCTTTGCTGCCACCCAAGCGCAATGCTTTGCCTTGAAATACACTTGACTGTTCGTTATTTTTGAAATAGAGGCTCAGCATATCTTTACCTCCTTTAAAATGACAGTCTTCTAAAGATTCGTTTGAGATGGGAATAAACTTGCTTTTAGCATTGGTCGTACCACTCGATTTGGCGTACCATTTGATAGGTGTAGGCCAAAATATATTTTGCTCCCCTCGTCTGGAACGATCAATCATGGGCGCTATTTCTTCATAGGTGCGCACTGGAACTCGGTTGGTAAATTCTTCATATTGGTGTATATCGGCAAAGCCATACTGCTTACCGACTTCTGTTTTTTTAGCCGTTTGCAGCAAGTTCATCAGTTCATCACGCTGGACTTCGTTGGGATATTTGATGAAAAGTTCAATGTCATGAACCCTTTTTTTGAGAAGCCATGAAACAACAGTATGGAGTAGTGGTATTGCCATTTTGGGTATATTGCTGAACGAAAATACAAATTATGTTTCAAGGTGTACTGACCAAAATGCAAACGCAATTTAAAAGTCCCGTAGACTACTACTTGGTCTTTAAAGATTCCTTTGTTCA
>JAQWKF010000072.1 GCA_029247985.1 Flavobacteriaceae bacterium | reverse complement strand
AATACCTTTCCTGACTAAATTGCCAAGTATATGAGCAAAGAAAGTAAACGACGTGAGGCCCTAGTATATCACGCAAAACCTAAGCCCGGAAAACTAGAAGTGAACCCTAGCAAACCCTATGCAAGTCAACGGGATTTGTCGCTAGCCTACTCGCCTGGAGTGGCTGAACCTTGCTTGGAAATTGAAAAGGAAACAGGAAACGTTTACAAATACACCAACAAAGCCAACTTGGTTGCTGTAATTTCAAATGGTACTGCCGTATTGGGGTTAGGGGATATAGGTCCCGAAGCTTCCAAGCCTGTTATGGAAGGCAAAGGATTGCTTTTTAAAATATTTGCAGGCATAGACGTCTTTGATATTGAGGTAGACACTAAGGATGTAGATGCTTTTGTTGCAACAGTAAAAAATATCGCGCCTACATTTGGTGGTATTAACCTTGAAGACATCAAAGCACCAGAAGCCTTTGAAATAGAACGTAGATTGGTTGAGGAACTCAACATACCTGTGATGCACGACGACCAACACGGTACCGCCATTATTTCGGGTGCTGCCTTGCTCAACGCAGTTGAATTGGCCGAAAAAGAATTGTCAAAAGTAAAAATGGTGATTAGTGGTGCTGGCGCTGCAGCTATTTCTTGTGCCCGCTTATACCGTGCTTTGGGCGTATTGCCAGAAAACATGATGATGACCGACAGTAAGGGCATTATTAGATCAGATCGAGAAAACTTAACGTTGCAAAAGGCAGAATTTGCTACTAAAATAGATTTGCATACATTAGAGGATGCATTGGAAGGCGCCGACGTTTTCATCGGGCTTTCAAAAGCGGACATCATGACTCCCGCCATGCTAAAATCTATGGCACCAGATCCGATTGTTTTTGCCATGGCTAATCCAAACCCAGAAATAGACTACAACCTTGCTGTTGCCACACGCAAAGATGCGATTATGGCTACGGGTCGTTCGGATTTTCCTAATCAGGTCAACAACGTACTTGGTTTTCCATTCATATTTAGGGGTGCTCTTGATGTGCGTGCTACCAAAATTAACGAAGCTATGAAAATGGCTGCCGTACACGCTCTTGCCCATTTGGCCAAAGAAACAGTTCCCGAGCAAGTAAACATTGCCTATGGGGCAACCAAACTTGCCTTTGGAAAAGACTACATCATACCAAAGCCTTTTGACCCCAGACTCATCACAACGGTGCCTATGGCTGTTGCAAAAGCTGCCATGGAAAGTGGGGTTGCTGCTGCGCCAATAAAGGACTGGGAAAAATACCAAGAAGAATTACATGCCCGTACTGGATCGGACAAAAAACTTGTCCGCTTGATCATTAGCCAAGCCAAGAGCAATTTACAGCGAGTTGTCTTTGCCGAAGGGGATGAATTGGACGTGCTCAAGGCAGCACAATTGGTACATGAGGAAGGCATAGCTATTCCTATTCTGCTTGGCGACGAGGAGCACATACGCGAAATGATGGCTACCATAGAATTTGAGGGAGATGTAACCATTATTGATCCAAAAAAAGAAAGCGTTAAAGAATCACGGGATGCCTATGCACATACTTATTGGCAATTGCGTCAACGAAAAGGCATAACGCTTTACGATGCACAAAGACGTATGCGTGAACGCAACTATTTTGCAGCCATGATGGTGCGTGAGGGTGATGCCGATGCTATGATTTCTGGTTATAGTCGAAGTTATCCAAATGTATTAAAACCGGTCTTACAAGTTATAGATACGCAAGAAGGCGTAAATCGTGTGGCTACTACCAACCTGATGATTACCAACCGAGGGCCTTTGTTTATTTCTGACACTTCGATCAACATCAATCCCAATGCAAAGGATTTGGCGAAAATTGCGCAAATGACATCTTACACCGCAACCTTGTTCGGCATTAACCCTAAGGTTGCCATGCTTTCGTATTCCAACTTTGGATCATCAAAAAATGAGGATGCCCAAAAGGTGAGCAAAGCCGTAAATATGATACACCGCTTTTTGCCCGAAATTGCAGTTGATGGTCCTATACAAGCAGACTTTGCGTTAAACAAAGCGATGCTAACCAACAAGTTTCCGTTTTCAAAAATTGCTGGTGCTGCCGTAAATACGTTGGTGTTACCTGATTTGAATGCTGCCAACATCGCATACAAACTCATTAAAGAATTAGACGACGCGCTTTCTATTGGCCCCATCATGATGGGACTCAAGCATCCTGTGCATATACTACAGTTGGGGGCTAGTGTTGATGAAATCGTTCACATGACAGCAGTTGCTGCGGTGGATGCACAAAACAAGAAAAAATGATAACACAACTAAACGGAAGGCTTGTTAGTAAAACGCCGACAACCATAGTGATTGACTGCAATGGGGTTGGCTATGAAGTTCATATTTCACTTAATACATACGGGCAGTTGCCTGAAGATGAGGGTATACGCATTTACACCCATATGCAGGTCCGTGAAGATGCTCAAAACCTTTACGGCTTTATGCAAAAAGTTGAGCGATCTGTTTTTCGATTATTACTCAGTGTCAGTGGGATAGGTGCCAATACAGCACGAACGATGCTTTCGTCTATGAACCCACATGAAGTGGTGCAGGCCATACAATCCGATAATGTGGCGGCCATTCAAGCCGTAAAAGGAATTGGGGCCAAAACCGCCCAGCGCGTTATCGTTGATTTAAGAGATAAGGTTACAGGTCTTATTGACGATGAAGAAATAGCACTGGTCTCGAACAATACCCAGCGTGATGAAGCGTTATCTGCATTAGGTGTTTTAGGTTATCCTATGAAGCAAACCCAAAAAGTTGTAGATGCACTTTTACAAGTAGAACCCGATATGCCTGTAGATCGTTTGATTAAAAACGCGCTGAACAAATTATAATGCATACCATTTTTGACAAGAAATC
>JAQWKF010000054.1 GCA_029247985.1 Flavobacteriaceae bacterium | reverse complement strand
GTAAACAAAGATCAGCTAAAATGACTGGTGGCAGAGGGAACAGCACCGGCCCCAGTACTCCCCGTGATTGCATTTATATGCACATCTTGGGTTAGTTTTTTTGCTGTTGCTAAAGGTGCCAACGCCAATTGAATGGCTGTGGCAAAACAGCCCGGATTAGCAATAGCTTGTGCCGATTTTACCTGATCTTTGTTTACTTCTGTAAGTCCATACACATAGGAACGTCCCATAAAATCACGATCATCTTTGAGTCTAAAATCGTTACTTAAGTCAATGATTTTAGTGTTGTCATTTACTACGTTGTCGTGTAAAAAGGCAGCTGAATTGCCATGTCCAAGGCATAGAAACAAAACGTCTACTTCTTGGTTGAGTTCCGAAGAGAAGGGCATGTCCAGAATTCCCATTAAATCTGTATGGGTGTCAGAAACGGCTTTTCCTGCTCTGGTAGTGCTGTATATAAAATCGATGTTTGTGTTGGGGTGCAACACCAACAATCGCAGGAGCTCACCACCTGTATATCCTGCGCCGCCTACAACGCCTACACTAATGTTATTTATTGACATGCTGATAAATTTTTCCGGCATTGGCCGATAGTTTTATAAATCCTTTTGCTTCCTCTGCGGTCCACGCTTCATTGGCTTCTCCATAGGTACCAAATGAATTGTCCATTAAGTCGAACTCTGACTCGATGCCGTCAAGTGTGAATCGGTAAGGGTGGAGTGTGACGAAAACAGTCCCTGTTACCGTTTGCTGGCTGTTGCTTAGTAAAGCTTCGAAGTCTCGCATTACAGGGTCTAGGTATTGACCTTCGTGTAACATCATGCCGTAATAGGAACCGATATAGTCTTTATGATGGAGCTGCCATTTGCTTAAGGTGTGTTTCTCCAACAGGTGGTGCGCTTTGATGCTTACCAGAGCGGCAGCAGCTTCAAAACCAACACGCCCTTTGATCCCAATGATGGTGTCGCCAACGTGAATGTCTCTGCCGATGGCAAAAGCAGCCGTAAGTTTTTGTAACTGTTGAATGGCTTTAACTGGTTCATAATTGATATTGTTAATTCCGACCAATTCCCCCTTGTCAAAATGCAAGGAAATTTTTTCAGCTGTTTTCTTTTCACACGCACTAGGATATGCGCTGTCGGGTAGTGGTTCTCGAGATTTTAGGGTTTCACTACCACCAACTGATGTTCCCCACAAGCCTTTGTTGATGGAATATTGTGCTTTCTCCCAAGACCAATCTACTCCGTGCCCCTTCAAATAAGCGATTTCGTCTTCTCTTGAAAGCTTTTGGTCTCTGATTGGTGTAATGATTTCAATTTGTGGCGCTAGGGTCTGAAAGATCAAATCAAAACGCACTTGGTCGTTTCCAGCTCCTGTGCTTCCATGTGCAATAGATGTTGCGCCAATCTTTATGGCGTGGTTTACAATTGCAACCGCTTGGGTAACACGTTCGGCACTTACCGAAAGGGGATAGGTGCTATTTTTGAGTATGTTTCCAAAAATGAGGTATTTAACGATGTCTTGATAAAACGTTTCAACCGCTTCGATGCTGGTGTAAGCGCTTGCACCCAAAGTCAATGCTTTGGATTCCAAAGCTGATTCTTCAGCAGCATCAAAACCGCCGGTGTTTACACTAACGGCATGTACTTCATATCCCGCCGCGCTTAACGACTTTACGCAATAGGAAGTATCCAGTCCTCCACTGTATGCTAAAACTAATTTCTTGTTCATTTTATATCTCGTTTAAATGCGTTTTTAAAAGATTGTAACCTACCCACAATACCATTAGATCCTTTTTTTGAAGGATCGTATAGCATACCTGTACACACACACATGGTTTGTTTTGTTCTTGTTAATACATCGTAATTTTTACATGTTTGGCAGCCTTTCCAAAAAGCAGGATCGTCTGTCAGTTCTGAAAAGGTAACGGGCTTATAGCCTAAGTCGTAATTGATTTTCATAACCGGAAGACCAGTAGTAATACCAAAAATCTTGGCACCAGGATACTTTTCCTTGGTGTAGTTAAAAATTTGTGTTTTGATTTTTTTTGCAAGACCAATCCCTCTAAAGTCTGGAGAGACAATAAGACCAGAATGCGCTACGTATTTTTCATGACCCCACGCTTCAATATAGCAGAAACCAGCAAAGGTGTCTCCTTCAAGTGCAATAATCGCATCTCCAGATTCGATTTTTTGTTGAATGTACTCTGGAGTACGACGTGCAATTCCTGTTCCACGCACTTGTGCTGAACTTGAAATGGTTTCCGAAATGATGGCTGCATACTTAACGTGTATGCGTTTAGCTACTTGAATTTCCATACTGATGGATTGAAAAGAAAAAAAATTAGATTGAAAAAAAACGGAGAGGGAAACCGGACACACCTAAGTTTCATATACAGTGAATTACCCCAAGGGGCGACGAGCGCGCGGGGAGAAAGAAATTCGTGAAACTATATTTACAATCACAGTGCAAATATATATTTTTTTTTAAAGCGATGATGCTATCGCCATTATTTAAGTAATTTTGTTTCATAAGTGAAGAAAAAAGTTGGTAATACGCTCAAAAACAGTCTTTAACGTAAAAAATTACCCTGATATCAAGACTCAGCTCTTGGACTGGGCTAAGGTTTCTACGCCCATTGCGTGGTATGATTCCAATGATTATCCCCACCAAAACAACGATTTTGACGCCATTCTTGCCTTAGAAACAGTTAAAGAAAACCCTTGGTTCACATCCGAAAAAGAATTGCAAACCGCATTGGGAACTGACTGGCTCTTTGGTTTTTTTAGTTATGAATACAACGCAACTTGGGAGCAAGTTACACCTACCAATCCTGCTTTTTTGTCTGTACCAAAACTTCAATTTTTTAATCCCAAGAAAATATGGCTACTTAAAGGGGATCTACTTACGGCACTTTATTTAGGAATGGATAATCCAGCAGCTGACTTTGAGCATATTACAAATAGGGTAGCTGAGGATAAGCCCGCATTGTCAGCTATTGATTTGTCGCCACGCATCAGTAAGGATGTTTATTTACAGCACGCAAGTACGCTAAAACAACATATCATGCGTGGAGATATTTATGAGGTGAATTACTGCATGGAATGGTATGCTGATGATGTGGATGTTTCGCCTATGGCCTTGTTTAATGCACTAAATTACATTGGCAGGACGCCTTTTTCTGCCTTTCTTTCATTTGATAATAAGTATTTGATGTCAGCCTCACCCGAGCGTTTTTTGCAACGTAGCGGGGATACGCTACTATCACAACCCATAAAGGGAACTGCCGCAAGACACGAAGATGCTGTAATAGACAAATCGGTTGCTGAGGCACTAAAGCTAGATGCCAAAGAGCGTTCTGAAAATATCATGATAACAGACTTGGTTCGCAATGACCTTTCCAGAATAGCCCAAAAAGGCTCTGTTGAAGTAAGTGAGCAATGTGCAGTTTATCCTTTTGCTCAGGTGCATCAGATGATTTCAACAGTCAAGGCTAAATGTAGTTCCAATTTTTCCTCCTTGGATATTATTAACGCTTGTTTTCCTATGGGCAGTATGACAGGAGCTCCCAAGCAACGTGCCATGGAACTTATCAATCAATACGAACACGGACAACGTGGACTGTACAGTGGTGCAGTGGGTTATTTTACTCCAAATGGTGATTTTGATTTTAATGTGGTTATCCGCAGTCTTGTTTATGATGCTGCTTCTAAGTACCTGTCCACACATGTAGGGAGTGCGCTTACCGCAGCTGCAGATCCATCAAAAGAATACGACGAATGTCAGCTTAAAGTCAAAGCTATTAAACGTGTTTTGGCAAATAAAGAAACAGCATCTAATTCCCATGGTACAAAGGTTTAAAGACCATATCACCTCACTTTTGGGTACGCCCAAAAAGCATCGCTTCTTGTTGGGGGTTAGTGGGGGTGTAGACAGTGTAGTATTGGCACATTTATTAGACAGGCTGCAAATGGACTTTGGTATCGCTCATGTGAATTATGCCTTGAGAGGAGCTGAAAGTGATGCCGATGAGCAGACGGTTCGTGACTTGGCAGATTCTCTTGCTGTTGCTTGTCATGTTACTCAGGCACCTATAGACCCCGATGCCACGGGTATTCAAGCAAGGGCACGTGACTTGCGCTATCGTTGGTTCCGAGAAGTACTGGAAAGCAATAACTACGACACTATACTTACGGCACACCACGCAGACGATCAGTTGGAAACATTTTTTATGCGCTTAATTAGAGGCAGCGGACTAGAAGGCTTGGGAGGGATTCAAGACAAAAATGACATTTTGGTTCGCCCGCTATTGCCTTTCCGTAAAGCTGAAATTTTGGCCTATGCCAAAGAACAAAAATTCAATTGGCGTGAAGATGTATCCAATAGTTCTACTAAATATTTACGCAATGCGATTCGCCATAATGTGCTGCCTTCCTTCAAGGAACTTTCTCCAGATGCAGCTGCCAATACCCTGACGAGTATGCAGCATTTACGTGACGCCTTTGAAGGAATAGCCTCACAACTGCAAAATATTAAAGCGGCATGGTCAAAGCAAGGAGAAACGTTTATAATTCCCTTAACGTCTATTGGCACATTGAATCCTAAAAGCTTTTGGCTACATCATTTATTTGCTCCCTATGGTTTTGATGTTAAAGAAGTAGAAAAGCTGCTGAAAACTCACGCGGGAAAAAAATGTACTTGTGACAAATATGTTTTAACACGAGAACGCGATCATCTAATTTTAGCTCCAATTGATCTAACTGTTACAACTGAACAAGACTATTTCTTGGTTCCTGAAAAAGGTATCGAAGCTCCCATTAAACTTAATATATCAACAGACGTTGGTGCGCACAAGTCCACGACAAACTGTGCTGTTTTGGATAAGAGCAAACTAGATTTTCCTTTGATTTTAAGACGTTGGAAAACAGGTGATGTGTTTTACCCTACTGGCATGACCGGAAAGAAAAAAGTTGCTAAATTCTTTAAAGACGAGAAAATGTCTGTACGAGACAAAAAGCAACAGTGGTTGCTGTGCTCTGGAGACGACATTGTTTGGGTAGTAGGCAAACGAATAAATCGTAAATTTGAAGCTTTAGCTAATACAAATACGCTCCAAATCAAACTTGTATGAAATATTTCCTTTTCCTTTTTTGCTGCTTAAGTTTCTCTTGGGGGCAAGACCCCGTCAAATGGAGTGCGCAAGCGCGACAAACCGATACCAACACCTATGATGTAATTCTCAAAGCCAACATTGAGGACAACTGGAAGTTGTATGATGTTAACCTTCCCGACGGAGGGCCATTACCTACTGTACTTCTTTGGAAAAATGCAACAACCGTTGATTCACTACAGGGAAGCAAGCCCAAAACGGGTTATGACGTTATTTTTGAGATGGATTTGGCGTATTATACCAAAGAATTGTTGTGGGTTCAGTCAGTTACTACAGAAGCCCCTACCATTGATTTGCTTATTGAATATCAAGCTTGTGATGACGCACTCTGCATCTTCAGAGAAGAACCTTTGGCTATTCCTACCGACGGTTCGTTGGTCAATGCTGTTGAACGTGACCTCACGAACGTGCAACTCGAAAGTAATAACCTAAAGTTAGACTTAAAAAACACAGCATTTCTTGAAGCTTCTGGCCCTAATGTTAAGGCCTCTTGGTGGCGTATTTTTATATTGGGTCTTTTGGGTGGTTTTCTTGCGCTTTTAACCCCCTGTGTGTTTCCCCTTATTCCCCTTACGGTGTCTTACTTTTCTAAGAGCAGTGTGAGCCGTGCTGTGGGAATTAGACGCTCATTTTCTTATGCCTTTTCCATTATTGGGATTTATGTATTGTTGAGTTTACCTTTCCACTTTTTAGACCAACTACGACCCGAAGTGCTGAATGCCATCGCTACAAATGTGGTACTCAATCTTATCTTTTTTGCTGTTTTTGTTGTTTTTGCCCTTTCCTTCTTTGGATTGTTTGACCTGACCCTACCTGCAAAGTGGTCTGCAAAATCAGATGAGGCAGCGACACGCTCCTCTTATTTGGGTATCTTTTTTATGGCATTGACACTTGCCGTGGTTTCCTTTTCTTGTACGGGACCAATATTAGGTTCTTTACTTGTTGGTTCACTCACCGCTGATGGTGGTGCTATGCAGCTTACCGCTGGTATGATAGGTTTTGGAACAGCCTTGGCATTGCCTTTTGGGGTATTGTCTTTCTTTCCAAATGTATTGAGCAAGCTACCTAAGTCGGGTGGTTGGTTGCAGCAGGTGAAGGTATCACTTGGCTTTGTGGAACTTGCCTTGGCACTAAAGTTTTTATCCAATGCAGATATGGTTCAAGGTTGGGGTATTTTACCGCGAGAACTTTTTATCGCCATATGGATGTTAATCTTGTTGTTGTGGGCTATTTATTTGTTTGGGGGCTTTGGTTTTATGCACCCGAAGCCTAAAAAGAATCATATAACACAAATCTTATTGGGTGTTTTGGTAGTCTTGTTTGTTATGTATTTAGGACAGGGATTGGCACCTAATCAGCAAACACCTTTGCGAGCACTGAGTGGCTTTCCGCCACCTGCTTTTTATTCAGTTTATGAGACCGATTCTGATTGCCCATTAAACCTTGACTGTTATAAGGATTACGAAACGGGTAGGGCAGTTGCCGTTATGCAACAAAAACCCATATTATTGGATTTTACGGGTTGGGCTTGTGTCAATTGCCGAAAAGTTGAGGAAAATATTTGGACGCAGCCTGAAGTGTATACATTATTGCGTGATGAGGTAGTGGTGATTTCTCTCTATGTAGATGATCGTAAGCTTTTGTCTGAAGCAGAACAGCAAACCATTACATATGCCGATGGCAGCAGTCGTGTTTTGGAAACGGTAGGGCAGAAGTGGTCAGCTTTTCAAGCGATTAACTTTAAGTCGGTTTCTCAACCGTATTATGTCTTGCTACAACCTGATGGTACAATTTTAAACCCACCCATTCAGTATACAGATAAGGCTACCTACTTGGCATGGCTTAAAGAAGGGATTGATGCAGCAGCATTACCCCAATCGTTGGTACCCACCTTTGGCATAGAGTAAAGGGTTGCCTTCAAAGCTTTTTCCGTCAGTTACTTGGCCGTAATAGACAATGTGGTCGCCTATTACTTCGTGTTTGATAATTTCACCTGTTAAATAGCCCAGTCCTCCTTTAATTACAGGAACAGCGTTTGGTAGTAGTTCGATTTGTTCAAAACGTGCTTCCTGACTGTTTTTGGAGGATGCAAAGGCATTGGATATGGTTTCTTGTTTATCAGACAAGATGTTTATGGCAAAGGTCTTGCTGGACTGAAAAGCAGCATTGGTTTCCGATGCGGTTTTTAAACAAAACAATATTACGGCTGGTTCTAGCGAAACAGACGTAAAGGAATTTGCAGTAAAACCAAAGTGTTTTCCGTTGTGTGTAGTAGTGATTACTGTTATGCCTGTTGCAAACTGCCCGCAAACTGCCCTAAATTCTTGTTGTTCCATGAATGCAAAGAACGCAAATATTTTTTTGTAATTTTATAAAAACCTACTTGTATGCTTACCCAAATTTTCGGCAGCGCTGTCTTCGGCATAGATGCCCAACAAATCACTATAGAAGTTCACATTCACCCTGGCGTTGGCTACCATTTGGTAGGCCTGCCCGACAACGCCGTTAAGGAAAGTAATCACCGTATAGCTGCTGCCGTCATGGAATGTGGCTTCAAACTTCCTGGCAAGCGAATAACGATTAATATGGCTCCTGCTGACTTACGTAAAGAAGGCGCAGCCTATGATGTACCCATTGCACTTGGTATTCTCGTGGCCTCTGGCCAAGTAGTTCCCCAGGCATTAGATCAATGGGTTATTATGGGCGAGTTATCTTTAGATGGATCCCTTCGACCCGGTCGCGGTGCATTGCCTATGGCATTGCAAGCCAAGGCTGATGGTTTTAAGGGTGTCTTGGTGCCTTCTGATAATGGACAGGAAGCAGCTATAGTCGATGGCTTAGAAGTGCATGGCTTTGCCAATTTGAATGATCTCATTTCTTTCTTGCAATCCTATCACCAAAATAACCTCGTCAGCTATGATCTTTCGTCTCAATTGGATTCTATACCCAAAAGCATCTTGGATTTTGAAGATGTTAAAGGACAGGAGTCGATCAAGCGCTGTATGGAAGTGGCTGCTGCAGGTGGGCATAACATACTGTTGATTGGCCCACCGGGAGCGGGGAAGACCATGCTGGCCAAGCGGTTGCCTAGCATACTGCCACCCATGAGTAGCGCCGAGGCATTGGAAACAACAAAGATTCATTCAGTTGCAGGGCAAATGAAAGGCAGCGGTATTATTCATCAAAGACCTTTTCGATCTCCGCACCATACTATTTCTGATGTAGCTTTGGTCGGAGGCGGAACCTATCCTCAGCCTGGTGAAATATCTTTAGCGCATCATGGAGTGTTGTTTTTGGATGAGTTGCCCGAGTTTAAAAGGAGTGTTCTAGAAGTCATGCGACAGCCGCTAGAAGATAGAGAGGTTACTATTGCCCGAGCCAAGTTTACGCTTACCTATCCTGCTTCGTTTATGTTGGTAGCGAGCATGAATCCTACACCGTCTGGATACTTTCATGATGACAAGAGCAGCCCTGGGCATTCAGCTGCGGAGATGCAACGTTATCTAGGTAAAATATCAGGGCCGTTATTAGATCGTATTGATCTGCATGTAGAAGTGCAGCCCGTGCCATTCGAAAAGCTTGCACAAACGCCATTGGCAGAGTCTAGTGCTGCCATACGTCAGCGGGTTGTTGTTGCACGAAAACGGCAAACAGAGCGCTTTGTCGATTTGCCTCATGTTCATCACAATGCGGAGATGAATACCAAACAAATTAGGAAATATTGCCAATTGTCAAAAGACTCGCTAGCATTACTTAAGTCCGCTATGGACAGGTTGCGGCTTTCAGCGCGTGCCTATGACCGTATTCTGAAGGTTGCTAGAACCATTGCAGATTTGGAAGGCGCAGATGCCATTGCTGATGCACATATAGCCGAGGCTATACAGTACCGCAGTTTGGATCGAGAAGGCTGGCTGGGTTAGCTTAAGAAACGCAATATTTTTTGCAGCATAGAGAATGTGTTTCCATAGGGCGCATAGCGTTGGATGGGGTCAAACCAAGTAGGGCGATCTACATAAGACTTTAGATGCGTGAACGTGTCAAAGGAATATTTACCATGATAACTGCCCACACCGCTGTTGCCCACACCTCCAAATGGCAGTCGTTGATTTGTAAAATAGACAATTACATCGTTGATCATTCCACCGCCATAATGGTGTTTTTTCATCAATGTATTCGCCCATTTTTTCCGCTCAGAGAAAACATAAAACGAAAGGGGTTTGTCGTAGTGTCTAATAATACGATCTATTTCAGTTTCATCTTCATAGGTTAATATGGGTAAAATGGGACCAAAAATTTCATCTTGCATAATCGTATTATCCAAGCTCTCAACTGCAACTAGTGTCGGTGCCACATAACGGCTAGGAACATCATTTTCACCGCCATAAAGTATGTCTTGTCCCTCAAGTAAATTTACCATAGCAGTGGCATGCTTTTCATGTACCAACCGCGCATAATCTTCTGATACTTTAGGATCGTCGCCATACATGCGAACAATTTCACCTTTTAGCGCTGTAAGTAATGCTTTGTATTTGCTTTTGTGAACCAGTAAATAATCTGGTGACATACAAATTTGACCACAGTTCATGAATTTGCCCCAAGCAATACGTCTTGCGCTTACCTTGATGTTGGCAGAGTGATCTACAATACAGGGGTTTTTTCCGCCTAACTCAAGTGTAGTAGGCGTAAGATGCTCTGCTGCAGCTTTGGCAACGAGCTTGCCAACACGAACACCCCCTGTAAAAAAGATATAATCCCAATGTAATTGCAATAAACTTTCTGCCGTTTCGGGACCGCCTTGCACTACAGCGACCCATTCTTTTGGAAACACATTTGAGGTAATTTTCTCAATTACATTTCCAGTGTGTGGTGCGTGCTCTGAAGGTTTTAATACGACTGTGTTGCCAGCTGCAACAGCACCGATAAGGGGATTTAGTGCCAGTTGAAAAGGATAATTCCAAGGGGCAATATGAAGCGTAACACCATAGGGTTCGGGCACTATCCAATCTTTACTAGGCGTGTTTAACCACTTTCCTTTTACGCGTTTTGGTTTTGCCCAAAATTGAAGATTCTTGATGACAGTATTTAGCTCATCTAATACAATGTAGATTTCAGCAAGCCATATTTCAGCAGTTGGCTTACCCAAGTCTTTTTTCAATGCAAGCGTGATGTCAGATTCGTGGGCTTTTACGCTTTGCTTAAGCGCTTTTAAAAGTCTTATACGTGTTTTTAAATCTAACGTGTTCCCATTCTTAAAAAAATCAGATTGGCTTTTTTTTATTGGTATCAATGGGTTATCCTTAATCATATGTGTTATTCGCCTATTTTTTTTGACGAATGTGTAAAAATATGCTTTTCATTTATTTTCCGGTCTTCTTTTTTTACATTTGAATTTATATTCTTCAAAACAAACCCAATTTCACAACATAAAACGTATTTGATTTAAAAGCCAAAAACACCAACACGCTATATGGTTGTTGTTTTGTATTTTAGCGCATTCTAATTTTAATATCCATGGGGCATAATCGCTATTCAAAAGTTGTTACACAAGATCCTAGCCAGCCGGCTGCGCAAGCCATGTTGCACGCGATTGGCCTTACTGATGCAGATTTTGAAAAGCCTCTAATCGGTATTGCAAGTACTGGATACGAAGGGAATCCTTGTAATATGCACCTTAATGATTTGGCAGTAGAAATTAAGAAGGGTACGCAAGAAGCAGATTTAGTAGGTCTTATTTTTAACACTATCGGAGTTAGTGATGGTATATCTATGGGTACTCCCGGTATGCGTTTTTCATTACCTTCAAGAGATTTAATTGCTGATTCCATGGAAACGGTCATGGGCGGTATGTCTTATGATGGTATGGTAGCTGTGGTGGGTTGTGATAAAAATATGCCCGGTTCTGTTATGGCCATGTTGCGCTTAAACCGACCAAGTATAATGGTCTACGGCGGTACAATAGCCTCTGGCTGTGTAGCCGAGAAAAAATTAGACGTAGTTTCTGCTTTTGAGGCATGGGGCGAGAAAGTCTCTGGTAAAATTGGGGAAGCTGAATTTAAAGAAGTGATTCAGAATGCCTGCCCTGGCGCAGGTGCTTGTGGCGGTATGTATACAGCCAATACCATGGCATCAGCCATTGAGGTTATGGGACTATCATTACCTTATAATTCCTCTAACCCAGCCGTAAGTGAAGAAAAAACAACAGAATGCGTGGCAGCTGGAAAGGCCATGCGTTTGCTCATTGAAAAGGATATTAAACCTAAAGATATCGTTACAAAAAAATCATTGGAAAACGCCATCCGTTTGGTAACGGTTTTGGGCGGTTCAACCAATGCTGTATTGCACTTCTTGGCCATTGCCAAAGCTGCTGAGGTATCGTTTACATTAGCTGACTTTCAGCGTATCAGTGACACAACTCCATTCTTGGCAGATCTCAAGCCTAGTGGTAAATTTTTAATGGAAGATGTACACCGTGTGGGCGGTATTCCTGCCGTAATCAAGTTTATGCTTGATCATAACATGCTTCATGGCAATTGCATCACAGTAACAGGAAAAACATTAGCCGAAAACATGGCAGGTGTTCCTTCACTCCAGGAAGGGCAAAAAGTCATTCGGCCGTTGGATAATCCAATAAAAGAAACAGGGCATATTCGCATCTTATTTGGTAACCTCGCATCTGAAGGCTCTGTTGCTAAGATTACAGGAAAAGAAGGCTTATCATTTGAAGGTCCAGCTCGTGTTTATGATGGAGAGTTTGCTGCCAATGCTGGCATCAAATCAGGAGAGGTCAAAAAAGGCGAGGTCGTGGTTATTCGTTATGAAGGTCCAAAAGGAGGGCCAGGAATGCCAGAAATGCTAAAACCCACTGCTGCTATAATGGGAGCAGGTTTAGGAAAAGAAGTGGCACTCATTACTGACGGTCGCTTTTCAGGTGGAACGCATGGATTTGTTGTGGGACACATTACCCCAGAGGCACAATTGGGAGGAACCTTAGGTCTTATTCAAAATGGCGATATCATCCGTATTGACGCCCAATCAAACGAATTACATGTTACCCTTAGCGATGCAGAGCTCAATGCACGTCGCGCCGCTTGGGTTGCACCAGATTTAAAAGTTAGTAAAGGGGTTTTATATAAATACGCAAGCTTGGTTGCTTCTGCTTCCGAAGGCTGTGTAACAGATGAATAACGGATGATAAAAAAACAAAACATTTCGGGTTCTGAAGCTTTAATCCACTGCTTGTTGGCAGAGGGTGTTGATCTTATTTATGGTTATCCTGGAGGTGCTATTATGCCCTTTTATGATGAACTTTATAAGTTTCAAGATAAATTACAACACGTGCTTACACGCCACGAACAGGGCGCAACACATGCAGCGCAAGGATTTGCCCGTGTTTCAGGAAAGGTTGGTGTTTGTGTGGCTACTTCAGGTCCGGGAGCGACGAACTTGGTTACTGGAATAGCAGATGCCATGATTGATTCTACTCCTATGGTATGCATTACTGGGCAAGTGCCTTCGCATTTGTTGGGATCTGATGCCTTTCAAGAAACCGATATTATTGGCATTTCAACTCCCGTTACCAAATGGAATTATCAAATTACTGATGTAAAAGAAATTCCTGAGATCATGGCCAAGGCATTTTATATTGCACGTTCTGGTCGTCCAGGCCCTGTGTTGGTAGATATTACCAAAAACGCACAGTTTGACACAAGTGATTTTGAATATAAGTCTTGTAAATCTGTTCGCAGTTATAAGCCAATTCCAGAATTAAACCCATCAGAAATTGATGCTGCTGCAGCCATTATTTCATCTGCTAAGAAACCTTTAATTGTTTGGGGGCAAGGCGTCATTCTAGGAAAGGCAGAAGAAGAATTTAAAACTTTTGTAGAATCATCTAACATCCCAGCAGCATGGACGATACTTGGAGTATCGGCACTGCCAACTTCACATCCATTAAACGTGGGTATGGTGGGTATGCACGGGAATTACGGGCCTAATGTATTAACCAATGATTGCGATGTGCTTATTGCTATTGGTATGCGTTTTGACGACCGCGTAACCGGAAGGCTTGATAGCTATGCCAAACAGGCTAAGGTTATCCACCTTGAGATAGACCCTGCTGAGGTAAATAAAAATGTCAAAGCAGATGTTGCTGTACTTGGCGACGTAAAGCAAACCTTGCCAATACTCACTCAAAAAGTTGCTTCGAAGCCCTATACTGAATGGTTTGAAAAATTTAAGGCACACGATAAAATTGAGTTTGATCAGGTAATTAACAACGACCTAAATCCAACCAAAGAAGGCTTGAGTATGGCCGAAGTATTGAAAGAGATCAATCGTGCTTCTAACAGTGATGCCGTTGTGGTTTCTGATGTAGGTCAACACCAAATGATAGCTTGCCGATATGCAACTTTTAACCATTCAAAAAGTAATATTACATCTGGAGGTTTAGGTACTATGGGATTTGCTCTGCCTGCCGCTTTGGGTGCAAAAATGGGTGCTCCCGACAGGGAGGTAGTTGCCATTATTGGTGATGGTGGATTTCAGATGACTATTCAAGAACTTGGTACAATATTTCAGACGCAAGCCGCTGTTAAGGTGGTGGTGCTTAACAACGATTTTCTTGGAATGGTACGTCAATGGCAACAATTGTTTTTTGATAAACGATATGCCTCTACCGAAATGGTTAACCCTGACTTTGTAAAAATTGCTGAAGGCTATTTTATAGATGCAAAGCGTGTTACGAAAAGAGAAGATTTAGGAAAAGCTGTCGATGAAATGATGGCTTCTGATAAACCTTACTTTCTTGAAGTATGTGTTGAAAAAGAAGATAATGTGTTTCCGATGATACCCTCTGGTGCTTCGGTTTCTGAAATAAGATTGTCATAGTATGGAAACAAATTATACAATATCGATTTATACCGAAAATAGTGTTGGGTTGCTCAACCGCGTTTCTGCTATCTTTCAACGCCGCCATATCAATATTATCAGCATCACTTCTTCTGCTTCAGAAATAGATGATGTATCGCGTTTTGTTATCGTCGTAAGTATGACTGAAGATGCGGTTAAGAAAGTTGTTGGTCAAATTGAAAAGCAAGTTGAGGTAATTAGGGCTTTTTATCACACTGATGAAGAAACTATTTTTCAAGAATCCGCACTATATAAGGTGGCGTCAAAATCTCTCTTTGAGGAGCGTCACATTCAAAATATTATTAAGAAAAGTCATGCCAATATTGTTACGGTAAACACCGCGTTTTTTGTTATTGAAAAAACAGGTTTTCGACACGAGACAGAGCAACTTTATGAAGATTTAGCGCCCTACGGACTATTGCAGTTTGTGCGCTCTGGTCGTATTTCTGTGACCAAATCTCCCATGAATATTAAAGCATTA
>JAQWKF010000042.1 GCA_029247985.1 Flavobacteriaceae bacterium | reverse complement strand
AGGCGCATTGATTTTAGGAAAAGTAAATCTGAGTGAATGGGCCTATTATTTCTGCGACGGTTGTCCTGTTGGTTACAGTGCTGTTGGCGGCCAGACCCTAAATCCCTATGGCAGAAGAATTTTTGAAACAGGAGGTTCAAGCTCAGGCAGTGCCGTGGCCGTGGCTGCGAATTATGCCGTAGCCGCCTTAGGTTCCGAAACATCAGGCTCTATATTATCTCCTTCTAGCCAAAATGCTGTGGTAGGGCTAAAACCCACTATTGGTTTTGTTAGCCGAACGGGAATAGTGCCTATATCTAGCACTTTAGACACTTCTGGACCCATGACCAAAAGCATCGCAGATACTGCCATATTGCTAGACGCTATTGCAGCGCCTGATCCACAAGACAAGATTACATTGCGAGCACCGCGTTTAACAGCTGTTCTAGACAGCTATGTTGAGCCTTCACTTTCTGGAATGCGACTTGGTGCCATGACCAATATTTTAGCAGCAGACTCTCTTTATCGAAATGCAGTTGAAGACTTAAGAGCTGCTGGTGCAGAGATAATTGAGTTTACCCCAAAAAAAATTAAACTTACTGGATTCACATCTATTCTTAATGGCGACATGAAGCGTGACATCCCTGCGTATTTTAAAAACGCGTCCACTGCAGATTTTGCAACTATTGATGTGACAGCAATTATTGATTTTAACAAGCAAGATAGCCTACTTTATATGCCCTATTCACAAAAACGACTCGACGGTGTTATTACCGACAGCATTACGGAAGAAGGTTTAGAAACAACCATTTCTGAGCTAAGCACAGCAGCTTTAGGATTTTTTCAAGACCCCATTGCTAAATACCAGCTCGATGCCATACTTAGTAAAAATAATTATTACGCTGGACACGCTGCTATTGCATTTTACCCGTGTTTAACCGTACCTATGGGCTATGCTGATGATGGAGAGCCCGCTAACCTTACATTTCTTGCGCCATCATTCAGTGAGGTAAAACTCTTGAGGCTAGGCGCTGCTTATGAACGTATTTCCAATCATAGAAAATCACCAGAAGGCTACCAATAATATGCGGACAAAATCAACCAAAAAAAATAAAATCAATGTCGTTACGCTAGGGTGTTCTAAAAACATTTATGACTCCGAGGTGCTTATGGGCCAACTCAAAGCAAATGATAAAGACGTAGTACATGAACAGCAAGGCAATATTGTTGTCGTTAATACTTGTGGTTTTATTGATAATGCTAAAGAAGAATCGGTTAATACTATATTGTCTTTTGCCGAGCAAAAAAAAACAGGACAAATCGATAAGCTCTTTGTTACGGGTTGCTTAAGTGAGCGCTACAAGGATGATTTGGAGGTTGAAATTCCAGATGTAGATGACTATTTTGGCACAACTGACTTGCCCCTTTTGCTAAAGGCACTCGGAGCTGATTACCGCCATGAATTATTGGGTGAGCGTCTAACCACCACACCAAAAAATTACGCTTATCTCAAAATATCAGAAGGTTGCGACCGACCTTGTTCGTTTTGTGCCATTCCCCTTATGCGTGGAGCACATCGCTCAAAACCTATTGAAGATTTGGCAAAAGAAGCCCAAGGTCTTGCTAAAAATGGGGTGAAGGAGTTGATCATTATCGCTCAAGATTCCACCTACTATGGACTAGATCTTTATAAAAAGCGTCGTTTGGCGGATTTACTGCGGGCACTGACAGCAGTTGATGGCATCGAATGGATTCGCTTACACTATGCCTTTCCATCAGGATTTCCAGAAGATGTATTGGAGGTTATTGCCGCGGAACCCAAAGTATGTTCCTACATCGATATTCCATTACAGCACATTTCAGATCACCTTCTGAAGTCTATGCGCCGTGGAACAACACAAGAGAAAACAACGGCTTTACTTCAGCGTTTTAGGGCTGCAGTTCCAGAAATGGCCATTCGCACCTCACTTATTTTAGGTTATCCCGGCGAAACGGAAGCCGATTTTGAATTGCTTAAGACATGGGTTAAGGAAATGCGTTTTGAACGTTTAGGTTGCTTTCAGTACAGTCATGAAGAGAACACTCACGCCTATACACTGGTAGATGATGTGCCTGCTGAAGTAAAACAAGCTCGTGTTAACGAATTGATGGAAATTCAGGCTCATATTTCTTGGGAAAAAAACCAAGCCTTGGTGGGCAAAACCCTGCGTTGTGTTATCGACAGAAAAGAAGGTAATCGTTTTGTTGGCCGTACAGAGTTTGATTCGCCAGATGTGGATAACGAAGTTTGGGTAGATGCCCGCGAACACTACCTTAAGGTTGGGGATTTTGCTAATCTAACCATAACAGCCGCACAAGACTTTGACTTAGAGGCGGTTCCTGCACAATAGTTTCTTACATTAACTACTTTTGTCTTATGAAGTTAATCGAGTCGTTGGGATATCATAAAGGGGTTTATTCGCTTTTGATGCAGCAGTTGTTGCAAAACGACCCCTCATTAAAGCCCTATCATGAAGGGTTGGTTTCAACTCCAGCTGCTACTCAAGCTGCATCAAAAAGGGCTGCTTCATTTGACCAATCCAAACGAAATTCACTGGTCGAAGTGTTGCACAAGCAATATGAGCACCTTGATCCTGATGCGAAAACACGTGCACAAATAGATGTATTGTCAGCACCTAACGCAGTCTCAATAACCACTGGACATCAGTTGAATATCTTCACAGGGCCTTTGTATTTTTGGTATAAAATTTTGGATGTCATCAATATGGCAGCTTGCATTCATGATGCAGATGACAAGCACCAATATGTACCAATATTTTGGATGGCTTCTGAAGATCATGATTTTGAAGAAATAAATCACTTCTTTTTGGGCGAACAAAAGGTAAGGTGGGAAGCAGCCACCACTGGTGCTGTGGGGCGTATACCTACAACAGGCCTAAAGGCTGTTTTAGAGACGTTAACTCCCTACTATACTGGCACTAACCAAGGAAAAGAATTGCTAGCCCTTTTTGCCGAATGCTATCTACAAGAAGACACTCTTGCTAATGCAACACGAAGGCTGGTGCATCAGCTTTTTGGGGCACATGGTATAGTGGTAATTGATGGTGACGATGCAGCCTTAAAATCGTTGTTTACGCCTGTACTTCAGGCTGAGGTAAGTAAACAAATTACCCAAAAGGGGGTTCATAAAACCAATAGCTCCTTATATAAGGCAGTCAAGAATTTTAAGCCTCAGGTCAATCCAAGGCCAATCAATGTATTCTACCTGTTTGATAATAAGCGCTTGCGTATCACAAAAGATGAAAATGGCTTTGGCACTACAGAAAACCCAGCTAAATGGACGCTCCAAAGTTTATGTGAAGAAATTCAAAAGCACCCAGAACGCTTTTCTCCTAATGCACTTATGCGCCCCTTGTACCAGGAGAGTGTGCTGCCCAATATTGCCTATGTTGGCGGTGGTGGTGAGTTGGCTTATTGGCTACAGCTCAAAAACACTTTTGAGGCATTTGACATTCCATATCCACTACTGCACCACCGTACTACTGCCTTGCTGATGTCTGAAAAACAAGTCAAAAAATGCAATAGGCTACAGCTGCCCACATCCGACTTATTTTTGCCAACAGCGGCTTTTATCAACAAGCGTGTACGTCAAATTAGTGATATCGACATCGACTTTTCTTCTCAGCGTAAATTGCTTAAAGACAACTTCAATACCTTTCATCGCTTGGCCTCACTAACGGATAAATCTTTTTTGGGTGCAGTTGAAGCACAGGAGAAAAAGCAGCTCAAGGGATTGGATAAACTCGAAAACCGCCTGTTGAAGGCACAGCGAAAAAAACTGCAAGACGAGGTGGTGCGCGCCACCGACATTCGAAACGCGTTATTTCCAAACAACAGATTGCAGGAGCGAACAGCACATTTCTCTGATTTTGTTTTAGATGCTGGTTTGGCCAATTTCACAAATAACTTAAAAGCGACTTTGTCTACCGCATCAAATGGTTTGGCAATCATTCAAATAGGATATCCATAACCTGTTAAAAACTATTGATAAGCGATTCTGCTTCATTGAAGTTTAGTTGTATTTTTGCATATGCATAACAAAGTTTTAATCCTCGATTTCGGATCGCAATACACCCAGCTGATTGCTCGAAGAGTTCGAGAACTCTCTATCTTTTGTGAAATTCACCCTTTTCACAAAATCCCTGAAAACATCAACACATTTAAAGCGGTCATCCTTTCAGGATCCCCCTATTCGGTTCGTGCTGAGGATGCACCACATCCAGATTTAAGTCTAATAAGATCTAAAGTACCACTACTTGGGGTGTGTTATGGTGCGCAATATTTGGCGCATTTCAATGGCGGCGCAGTAGCGCCCTCTGATACTAGAGAATATGGTCGAGCTAGATTGGCACAGGTAGTACCCCATGCCTTCACCAAAGGTATTCCACTCGAATCTCAAGTGTGGATGAGCCATAGCGATACCATTAAAAAATTACCTGAGCATGCAACGCAATTGGCATCTACTTCTGATGTTGCCAATGCCGCTTATGTTATGGACAACGACATGACTTATGGTATTCAGTTTCACCCAGAAGTATATCATTCAACTGATGGCAAGCAGTTGCTTCAAAACTTTTTAGTTGATATTGCCGGTATAAATCCTGATTGGACATCAGATGCTTTTGTTGAAACTACAGTCGCTTCATTAAGCGAGCAGCTGGGTCAAGATAAGGTGATTTTGGGTCTTAGTGGCGGTGTGGATTCGTCTGTAGCTGCTATTTTATTGCACAAGGCAATTGGTCCTAACCTACACTGTATTTTTGTCAACAATGGTCTGTTGCGTAAAAACGAATATGACCAGGTGTTGGAACAATACCAAGGTTTAGGATTGAATGTTAAGGGCGTGGATGCTTCCAAGCAATTCTTAGATGCTCTGGCAGGGGAGAGTGACCCAGAAACCAAGCGAAAAATTATTGGCAAGGTTTTTATAGATGTTTTTGACGATGAGGCGCATAAGGTTGAAGGTGCGAAATGGCTTGCTCAAGGAACTATTTACCCAGATGTTATTGAGTCGATTTCTGTAAACGGTCCTTCTGCTACCATCAAATCACACCACAACGTAGGTGGATTGCCCGACTTTATGAAACTCAAAGTAGTAGAGCCGCTTAAAATGTTGTTTAAAGATGAGGTGCGTCGCGTTGGCGCTACTCTTGAAATGCCCAAAGAAATTCTTGGTCGTCACCCATTTCCTGGACCTGGTCTTGCTATTCGCATTTTAGGTGATATAACAGCCGAAAAGGTAAGTATGTTACAGGAAGCAGATGCCTTGTTTATTCAAGGGCTTCGTGAACACGGCTTGTACGACGATGTTTGGCAAGCAGGGGTAATGCTGCTTCCTGTGCAGTCTGTCGGGGTTATGGGAGATGAACGCACCTATGAAAAGTGCGTAGCTTTAAGAGCCGTAACTTCAACTGACGGAATGACGGCAGATTGGGTACATTTGCCATATGCTTTCTTACAAGAAATTTCTAACCAAATCATCAATCGTGTCCCGGGAATCAATCGTGTCGTTTATGATATCAGCTCAAAACCCCCTGCAACAATTGAGTGGGAATAGACTTTTGCTATTACTCGCTTTTCTTTTGTTTGGCTTGCTTGTCAACGCACAAGAGCCAGAAGTATCTCACTTTATTTTTCACAAAGTAAAAAAGAGAGAAACGCTTGAGCATATCGCAACGCGATACAACATTACACCAGCTCAAATCGTGATGCACAATCCCAATGCTAAGGACGGCATACGCAAACGTGACAAACTCAAAATACCTAGATATAAAACAAAAGTTGTTGTAGTCCCAGCACAACCCAAAACAGCAACCCACAGCGTTCAGCCAAAGGAAACCCTATGGCGAATTGCCTACACCTATGGAATATCAGTAGATTCACTTCGGGTGTTAAATCCTCAATTAGGCGATACACTTTCTGTTGGAAGTGTGCTTACAGTACCTTCAAAAACCGCTGAAGAAATTGCGGCGCAGTTTGATTATTACACTGTTCAGCCCAGAGAAGGTTTTTTCCGCCTCAAAGAAAAATTGGGATTGAGCAAATCTGATTTGGAAGCCCTTAATCCAAGCCTAGAGGCTACTGGACTTATGGTGGGGATGGTCTTAAAAATCCCAAAAGTACAAGCAGTAGATTCAAGTGCTGTTGGTGAATTGGAACCAATAAAGACCAGTTTATGGGACAGCACTTTTGTTTCTCCTGTGGTGCGTATTGCTTTTTTGGCACCGTTTAGACTTTCTAGAATTGAGTTAGACTCCATTGATCAAACAAATAAGACCCTTTCAGAACGTAACCTAACAACGGTTTCACTTGACTTTTATTCAGGTATGTTGCATGCGGTTGATAGTCTGAATAAGGCAGGTTTGAGTATTGAGCTCTCTGTTTTTGACTCTGAGGGGCAGTTGCATATTATTGAGCAGCTGCTCAATCAGGAAGACTTTACTGCATATGATGCTGTTATAGGTCCTTTTACGCCTGCCAATGTGAGCAGGATGGCACAAGCCATGAGCTTTTTTAATGTGCCTGTTATCTCCCCTTTGACTACTCGTGATATTCAACCCCGTAAAATGCTTATCAATAGTATTCCCAGTAAGAAGTCACTTGCTAAACGTATGATGGGATATGTGGATGCATTGGATGCACAACATGAAAACCCCTGTGTGTTGATTATTGCAGACTCCAAAAATCAGCAAACGGCGCTGCGTTTAAAGGAACAGTTTCCTTTGGCAGAAGTACTGCCCCCAGATGAAAAATTTGGCTTTATTAAGCCTGATGTCGTGGACTCACTTTTGACTCCTACAAGACCAAATTGGGTCTTTTTGGAAACCGAAAATTTAAATTTGGTGACCAGCATGACTTCCATGCTGAATGCCCAGTCTTCGGAAGAACGTCAGGTGCAATTGTTAACCCATTTCCGCTCACCAGCCTATGACGATACTAATATTTCTCAAGCTCACTTAGGTAATATCCATTTTTCATATCCCAATCATTTCTTGGAAAAACGCGATAGCTTGCGTGTTAAGTTTGATGGGTCATTTAAAGAACGTTATGGAAAGGTGCCCAACCGAACTGCCGTGAAAGGTTTTGATGTTATGGTAGACGCTTCCCTTCGAATAGCTACCAAAAGAAAGCTAATAGACGGCTTAAAGTTAGGCGCTTTGGATCAGCTTCAATACCGTTTTGATTACCAGCCCAACCCAAAAGGAGGTTATCGAAATACCGCTACATATTTGGTTCAACATCAAGGCTTTGAAACCATTGAAATAGTTCCGAAAAAACCTCTAGCAGATTCCTTGCATGTTAGGTAGTTTATTCTTTGTATTTTTGCCACTTAAAATGAATAAGATTTATGCCTAAAGCCAAATACGTTTTTGTTACAGGGGGCGTTTCCTCCTCACTTGGAAAAGGCATTATTTCTGCATCATTAGCCAACTTACTTCAGGCACGTGGTCTCAAGGCTACCATTCAAAAGTTTGATCCCTACATCAATGTTGATCCAGGAACCTTAAATCCATATGAACACGGCGAGTGTTTTGTTACTGATGATGGCGCTGAAACCGATTTAGATCTTGGGCATTATGAGCGTTTTTTAAATGTGCGTACTTCTCAAGCCAACAATGTGACTACAGGACGCATCTATCAAAGTGTCATTCAAAAAGAACGCCGTGGTGAGTTTTTAGGCAAAACGGTTCAAGTTATACCCCATATTACCAATGAAATCAAAGCACGTATGCAGCAGCTTGGTGAGTCGGGCGATTACGACGTAGTCATTACAGAGATAGGCGGTACGGTCGGGGATATTGAATCGTTGCCATACATCGAGGCTGTGCGTCAATTGCGATGGGAGCTAGGTCGTGAAAACTGTATTGTTATTCACCTCACACTGGTACCTTACCTTTCTGCAGCAGCCGAATTAAAGACTAAACCCACTCAGCACTCTGTCAAAACCTTGATGGAGAGTGGAATCAACGCTGATATTTTGGTTTGTCGTACAGAATATGAGTTGTCTGAGGATATTCGAAACAAACTGGCCTTGTTCTGCAATGTAAAACGCGAGGCAGTAATTCAATCTATTGATGCCAATACCATTTATGACGTTCCTTTGCTTATGCAAGAAGAAGGTTTGGATCGTGTTGTGCTCGAAACCTTGGCCTTACCTGACAATTTGGAGCCAGACTTAACAAAATGGAAAGCCTTTTTATCTCGACACAAAAATCCTAAAAGCCATGTTCGTATCGGGCTGGTAGGGAAGTATGTAGAATTACAAGATTCGTATAAGTCTATTTTGGAGGCCTTTATTCACGCAGGAGCCGCTAATGAAGTAAAGGTGGAGGTTGTATCCATACATTCAGAGCACCTTAGCGTTGATAACTGCGAAGAACAACTCAAAGACCTACACGGTTTGTTGGTTGCTCCAGGGTTTGGCTCAAGAGGAATTGAAGGAAAGATATGGGCCATAAAGTATGTTCGTGAAAACAACATTCCATTTTTTGGAATTTGTTTGGGTATGCAAATGGCTGTAATTGAATTTGCGCGCAACGTTCTGGGTCTTTCTGAGGCCAACTCTACTGAAATGGACGAAAACACACCACACCCTGTGATAAGTTTGATGGATGAGCAGAAAAACGTAGAGGATAAAGGCGGCACCATGCGTCTTGGCGCTTGGGATTGTACGCTTACGGCAGGTAGTCGTGTGCACAATATATATAAGACTGATGCTATCAGCGAGCGCCACCGTCACAGATATGAATTAAACAACGCTTACTTAGCGGATTTAGCCAAAAATGGTCTTGCAGCCACAGGAGTTAACCCAAAAACAGGCTTGGCAGAGATTGTTGAAATTGATACGCACCCTTGGTTTGTTGGAGTGCAATACCACCCCGAATATAAAAGTACAGTTCTTGAGCCACATCCGCTTTTTTCAGCTTTTGTGGAAGCTTGTAATACCTACGCAAACAAAAAATAATTTTACATGGAAGATCGGCGAATAGACCCTTTACAAATCATAGGAATGGTGCTTATTTTTGGCATATTCACGTGGATGATGTACAATCAGCCTGTTCCCGATTTGGAAACGACAGCTAACGACACAGCAGCAGTGGAACAACAAGAACCTGTACAGGTCCTTGCTACAGATACAGTTGAGCAAGCAGCACCTGAGGTAGCAGCAGTTAGTATTGTTGCCGATACACTTAGCCTTCAAAACGACGTGCTCTCTATTGCAATCTCTACCAAAGGTGGGGTAATGACACAGGTTGCTCTAAAAGATTTGGTTAATTACCAAGACGTCCCGCTGTATTTGATCAACAATGATAATAGCTCCTTAAATATCGCCTTCACGACGGTTTCAGGTCAGTTATATCAGACAAAATTTATGATGTTTACTCCTACGGTAAGCAGCACATCTGAGGGAGAGGAATTGCGCTTGCGTGCACCACTAGATGCAGATGGTTATATAGAATTGGTATATACCTTGCCCAAGGAAGGATATCGCTTTGGTTTTGAAGTTGTTGCTGAGGGCATTGAAGGCGCTTTGGATCCTTCTATTCCTGCCGCCTTTTCATGGCGTATGGATGGCTTCCGTCATGCGAAAAGTGCCCAATACGAAAACCGTTATACGCAGCTTGCCTACAACCACAAGGCTGATAAATACAGTACGCTTTCGGCTGCAGGTGACGACGATGAAAATCTCAAAAATGTCGGTTGGGTATCGTACCGCCAGCATTTTTTTAGTAGTATTCTTATTCCAGAAAATCCGTTTGAAGAGGTTGCAGTTATGTCATCAACCATAACAGACGAAGAAGAGGAGGAGTCCGAATTTCTTAAGTCGTTTATGACTGAAACCACATTGCCTTATAGCCGCAATCGTTTTCAAGCCAATTTTGATTGGTATATGGGGCCAACCGACTATGAAGTATTAAAAACCTACGACGAATCCCTATATGAAAGTATTTCCTTTGGTTGGGGGCTTATTGGTTGGATAAACCGTTCGGTGTTCTACCCATTGTTTAGTTTGTTATCTGGTGTTGTCCCACAAGGAATCGCCATCATTTTATTGACCATTATTGTGCGTTTGGTGCTCTCGCCAGTGCTATACAAATCGTATGTTTCTCAAGCCAAAATGCGAGTACTGCGTCCCGAAATAACGGCCTTAAATGAAAAATATAAAAATGACGCCACTAAGCGTCAGCAAGAAACAATGAAGTTATACAGCAAAGCCGGGGCTAGCCCAATGGCAGGTTGTATTCCCGCATTGATTCAAATGCCGGTTTTCTTTGCCTTGTTTTACTTCTTTCCAATCGCATACGAAATGCGCGGTAAGTCTTTTTTGTGGGCAGAAGACTTGTCCTCTTATGATATGATTGCAGAACTTCCGTTTAGCATACCTTTCTATGGCGATCACGTTAGTTTATTTCCCTTATTGGCTTCTATAGCAATATTCTTTTATACCCAGATGACAGCAGGACAGCAAATGCAACCTTCACA
>JAQWKF010000040.1 GCA_029247985.1 Flavobacteriaceae bacterium | reverse complement strand
TCTATCTAGTAGTGCTGAACATAACACTGTCAAACAAAAACTTTCTAGTATTTTAAATCAACAGTTGAAAATTGTAAAATAGTTCATACTTATACGTTTATTATCATTGTCGCATTCAATGCGCTCAAAAAGACTAATTTTCCAATAAACATCACCATTGACCATGAACACCAATGAATCCGACATCATTGTAAAATCCCCTGGCCGCATCAACCTAATTGGCGAACATATCGACTACAATGGTGGGCATGTATTGCCCGCAGCGATAGATAGAAAAGTCACCATGTGGTTTAGAAAAAAGGAAAACAGCCTATGTCGGGTAAACTCCGAAGACGAGGGTGCTTTTACTTTTGATATCAAAAAGCCCTTACAAATCAGCGATACCCATTGGGAGAACTATGTTTTGGGTGTTGTCGATGGGGTCGTAAAATCCCGCCCGGGAAAGCTTGGTGGTTTTGATTGTGTGATATCCAGTGAGCTGCCTATCGGGGCAGGCATCAGCTCATCGGCTGCACTAGAATGTGGGGTAGCCAAAGGCTTAAATGATTTGTTTGATTTGGGGCTTTCCAATTTGGAGCTTATTGAGATCTCTCGCATGGCAGAGCACAACTTTGTGGGTACCAAGTGCGGAGTGATGGATCAGTTTGCGGTCACAATGGGCAAGCGTAAAAAACTATTACTTCTCAACTGTGAGACCTTAGACTATAAGCTCATCGATGCAGAGTTTGCTCCTTACAAGATATTGCTACTGAACACCAACGTATCTCATAACCTTGCCACAAGCGAGTACAACACACGCCGTGAAGAGTGTGAAGAAGCCCTTGCTGTTATTCAAAAAGATCACTCGCAGTATGCGTTTTTGGCAGATGTTCCAGAGTCTGTCATTGAGACTTACAAGGAAAAACTCTCTGGAAAAGTTTATCAGCGGGCACTTTTTGTATCGCGTGAAAACGCCAGAACCTTAAAAGCTGCTGAGCTTATCCAAAGCGGAGATATTAAGGGATTTGGCAAGTTGATGTACCAAACCCACGAAGGACTGTCAAAAAACTATGAAGTCAGTTGTCCAGAACTTGATTTTTTAGTGGATCTATCAAAAGACCTCCCGCAGGTGGTGGGAAGTCGTATGATGGGTGGTGGCTTTGGCGGTTGTACCATTAACCTAGTGGAAGAGGGCTTTGTCAATGAGTTTATGGATTTGGCAAGCAAAGCCTACAAAGAGCAGTTTGATATTAACCTTACCTCTATAATAGTTGCCACGTCCAATGGGGTAGAAACGCTAAATTCTGAATCATAGATGGATTTTAATAACATCCCACATAGAAGAAAAAATATCCTCACAGGGGAATGGGTATTGGTATCGCCACATCGCACCAAACGACCATGGCAAGGCAAAAAAGACAAGCCTCAAGAAGTGGAACGCTTGGCATACGATCCCAACTGCTATTTATGTCCAGGTAATGAACGTGCAGGAGGCGCTAAAAACCTAGACTATTCGGGTACTTACAGCTTCCAAAATGATTTTGCAGCGCTTCTTGAAGGTCCAGAAGAACCCTTTAAAGCGGGGCTATTAGAAGCCGAAAGCGAATCCGGAATATGCAAAGTGATTTGCTATCACCCCAATCACAGCCTAACGCTGCCGCTTATGGAGGTTGATGATATTATTGAGGTAATAAACCTTTGGCAAAAGGAATACACCACCCTTGGGAGTGACCCAAACATCAACCACGTACAGATTTTTGAGAACAAAGGGGCGATTATGGGCTGCTCTAACCCACACCCGCATGGACAGATATGGGCACAACGCTCCATTCCGCAAGAGGTTGAGAAAAAAGTGGTACGCCAAAAAAGCTATTGGGATCAAAACAACATCAGTTTACTGGGCGATTACCTCAAACAAGAGCTCAATGCTAAAGAGCGCATTGTATTGGAAAACGAAAGCTTTGTAGCCCTGGTCCCTTATTGGGCGGTATGGCCGTTTGAGGCGATGATTGTGCCCAAAAGACATGTTACTTCTATTTTAGAACTCTCACAGCAAGAAGTATCGGATTATGCAAGCATCCTAAAAGCCCTCACCACTAGATACGACAACCTTTTTGAGACCTCATTTCCCTACTCTGCAGGCATACACCAATCGCCTACAGACGGCAAGGATAACAGCCACTGGCATATGCATATGTCGTTTTATCCGCCACTATTGCGCTCAGCCGAGGTCAAGAAATTTATGGTGGGCTACGAAATGTTTGCCAACCCACAGCGTGACATCACTGCCGAGCAAGCTGCGCAACGCTTACGTGATTGTGCAACCACACACTATTCAAACAATTAACTATATTCAAAACCAAAATTAAACCAACATGGATTTTTCAACCATAGATATTACCATATTTGCGCTTTATGCCGTACTTATTTTATCAATAGGGCTTTATGTGTCTCGCCAAAAAAAGGGAGAGACCAAAAGCGCCGAGGATTATTTTTTAGCCAGTAAGTCACTGCCTTGGTGGGCGATTGGTGCTTCACTAATTGCTGCCAACATCTCAGCCGAGCAGTTTATTGGCATGTCTGGATCGGGTTTTGCACTTGGACTTGCCATTGCCTCCTATGAGTGGATGGCCGCCATCACGCTACTAGTTGTTGGAAAATACTTTTTACCCATTTTTATCGAAAAGGGACTCTATACCATTCCAGAGTTTATTGAAAAACGATACAGTACCAACCTTAAAACCATACTGGCGGTATTTTGGATTGCCCTATTTGTTTTTGTAAACCTCACAACCGTCCTCTTTTTAGGTGGGAAGGCATTGGATACCATTATTGGAGCAGGAGATGGTGGTATACTGCTTAACAGCATCATAGGACTCGGCCTATTCGCTGCGGCCTATTCCCTTTGGGGCGGACTGGCAGCTGTGGCTTGGACAGATGTAGTGCAAGTGGTATTGCTTATTATCGGTGGTCTACTCATGGCATACTTCGCATTAGCGAATGTAACAGACTCTGGGAGCTTTATCGATGGACTAAAATACGTCTATGAAAAAGCACCTGAACGCTTTTCTATGATACTCTCTAAAGGAGAAATCATCACCCCCAACGGAAGAGACGCTTGGTGGGATTTGCCAGGTTTAGCAGTACTCATTGGCGGTATGTGGGTCGCCAACCTCTATTACTGGGGCTTTAACCAATATATTATTCAAAGAACACTGGCTGCTAAAAGCTTAAAAGAAGGTCAAAAAGGGATTGTGTTTGCAGCCTTTTTAAAGCTCATTATCCCTGTGATTGTGGTACTTCCAGGGATCATCGCTTATGTGATGAACCTAGACCCAGAGACAGGGACGCTAAACATGGGAATGCTAAGCAGCGAAGGCTTTTTAGGAACCGCTGGCAATGTGGCCAATGACAACGCCGCACCATGGCTGATTAAAAACTTTATCCCAGTAGGACTCAAAGGTCTTATCCTAGCAGCACTAGCAGCAGCAATCGTCTCCTCACTGGCTTCGATGATTAACTCCACATCTACCATATTTACGATGGATATCTACAAGTCGATGTTCAATAAAAATGCCAACGACAAGCAAATGGTGAAAGTAGGACGCCTAACAGGACTTGTGGCGCTTATCATTGCCATGCTGATCGCACCACAACTGGGAAGTTTGGGGCAGGTGTTCCAGTTTATACAAGAATATACAGGGGTGGTAAGCCCAGGGATATTGGCTGTGTTCCTTATGGGACTATTCTATAAAAAAGCCACCAACAACGCAGCGATTTGGGGCGTGATATTGTCCATTCCGATAGCGATGTACTTTAAAGTGGCACCCAACGGCTGGAGCGATGCAGCGATGTTTGTGAACCTTCCGTTTATGCATCAGATGATGCTCACTTGTATCGGAACGCTGCTTGTGATTGCAGGCATCAGCAAACTTGAGGGCAATCAGGATGACCCAAAAGCCATCGTGCTGAGCAAACAGCTATTTGCAACAGACAAAACGTTTAATGTAGGGGCTTTTGGAGTGCTGCTGATTACAGCGCTTCTGTATGCGTTGTTTTGGTAAAATTTAAAACTTCAATTTCAGCAGAAAAAGTTCTAACCGATGGTAGTATTAACCCTATTTTACACAAAATTGTCTATTTTACCAGAGTAAATAAAGAAAATAAAAAAAGGGACAAATCTCAAAAACAAGATTTGTCCCGGTGTGTAGATAACTCATTGGAAATATCGAACATTAGTCTAACTCCAAAACACTTAATCGACACTCATTATAAAATAACTGTTATTATTCATGGGAGTGAAGTAAGTAAATCTATTTATAATCTAAATTTTTGATTTTCTAAAACCGAGCTTTATCGCTTCTTTCTCATTTGCAAAAAAATATTCTCCTTTTTTTAAATCTATATTTACTTTATCATAATATTTTTGATTAGGTAGGTGATAAATTTTCTTTCCTCCCTTTGAGATATTCCCTTTAATTAATTTTGAACCTTCAGTCTTATTAACAATGTAAATGGGAGGTAATTTGTTAAGTTCATTTGTTTTATTTATACATGCTGAATCCAAATTATCTATTCTATCATCATAATCGTTATCTATCCCGTCATTACATGAATTAACCGAAAATATAGATTCCGCAGAAGGTCTTTCCTTTAACCATTTATCAGGAATTGAATTCCAAATATCTTGAAAAAATGAATTAAACTGATTAGCTAATTTCTGATCATTAATTAAAATAGTGTTTTCATCATTTCTATTTTCACCAGCACTAGTCCAATTCATTGACCCGAGAATTAAAATTTTATTATCAATTGTTGCTGCCTTTGAATGTAATTTACCACCCCAATTTTCAATTTTTACAGGAATTCCAGCCATTCTTAAAAATTCATACTTTGTATATTCATTACTTGCCCCAGAAGCATCAATAATAATTTTAACACTTACACCTCTTCTTTTAGCCTCTATTAAAGCTCCTGTTACATCTTTATGTGTAAGAAAAAATACAGAAACATTTATAGATTCAGTTGAAGCTTCAATTAAGGGGATGATTTTATCTGATAAAACTTTTGTCTGAGGGGAAAAATAAACATTAACATCACTATTCTTGTTGTATTTTATCAAGTTTGAACTCACTCTTTTAGAATTATGATATTTTCCTTGATAATACATTTGATTAAATTCTTCTATATATAAACTTGCTATTTCTTTTGATTTAATCAAAGCAGATACGTTTGCATTATATCCTCCAGTTCCAGAATCACTAATATTAGTTGAGCCTGTCCATATTATTTCATTGTCAAAAACAAAAAACTTGTTATGCATTATATTTCCAGTAAATGATATTTTTTCTTTTGAAGCTTGAACTGAAATAATTGCAGTTTTATCATCAATTGAATAACCAACAATTGATGGAGGTCCATTGAATCCGCTTGGTTTATCCCAGTATGGTTTATAATTATATTCTTTTACAAAACCTGCATTTTTAATATCTGAATCATAATCACTCTTTATGTAGTCAATTAACTTAATTAATTCATTTGTATCTGAATAATAATTGTTATTATAAATATCTTTATCGACTACACCTAAAATAGAAACACCTCTTTTCTTTGCTCTTATTAATGCATCTAAAATTTTTGGTTGATTTCTCATACCGTATATTGCAAAATGAATTGTATTATTAGCTCCGTCAATTAAATTTAATAGAGACTTGCCCACTTTTGAAGAAGATTGTTTTTTTGGAGAATCAAAAGAAATTGGGCTATTAAATAACAATTCAATCCTTGTATCTTCATTTAAATTATTACAACACAGAAATAACAATGAGAATATTAAAATTCTAATTTTCATAAAACTAATTAACAAAAAAAAACGGTTACACTTTATAAAAGTATAACCGTTTTATTGTTTTAGTAGCGCGCGCAGAAAAAATATCGAACTCAATTACTGAGAGCTTAGCTCAATTTTCAAAACTATTTAGTAATTAAATTTTTTAAACACGACACCCTTAAAAAATAGATAAAAAAAGAAATAGAACATG
>JAQWKF010000031.1 GCA_029247985.1 Flavobacteriaceae bacterium | reverse complement strand
CTAAAATCTTTGGGTTGGCGTAACAAATGAAGCACAATTCGTAGTGCAGACCGTCTACCTATTCCTGGAAGTTGTGCAATTTCATCTACTGCTTTCTGAACTAAAGAAGACGGAATTTCCATGGTTCAAAAATACACTATTTAAACAATAGTCACATACGTTATATTTGACAAAAAAAGAGATGACCGCTCAAATGCTGGTATTTTGTTTTTTGATCTATTTTGCTTTGCTCATCGGAATCTCGTATTTGGTAGGCAACAGCGATAGCAATACTAGCTTTTTTGCAGCCGACAAAAAGGCTCCATGGTATCTGGTTGCATTTGGTATGATAGGCGCAACACTTTCGGGGGTCACGTTTATATCTGTCCCTGGATGGGTTACCACTACCCAATTGGGCTATGTGCAAATGGTATTGGGTTATGCGCTGGGTTATTTATGCATAGGCACTGTATTACTACCACTCTACTATAAGTGGAATGTGGTTAGTATTTACACTTATTTACAACATCGGTTTGGTGAAAAAAGTTATAAAACAGGAGCTGCTTTTTTTATTTTGTCTAGAATAACAGGCACCAGCTTTCGCCTATTTTTATTGTTAAAGGTATTGCATTGGCTCGCACTAGACGAACTTAATATTCCATTCTGGCTCAGTGCAGCTGTAGCGCTACTCGGCATATGGCTCTACACCAAAAAATCGGGCATTAAAGCGATTATTTATACCGATACAGCCCAAACGCTGTGCATGCTGATTGCTTTGAGCATTACAATTTATGCATTGTTTTTTGAGCTTCAGCTAGACACCCAACCGTTGTGGGTGTGGTGGCAGTCACAACCCAATACACAATTGTTTTTTTGGGAGGATTGGAGCAGTGGTCAGCATTTTGTAAAGCAGTTTTTTGCTGGAGCACTCATTGCCTTTGCCATGACTGGACTTGACCAAGAAATGATGCAGAAAAATTTGAGTTGTCCCTCGCTAAAAGGTGCACAAAAAAATATGTTATGGTTTACCATTGCGCTGGTTGTAGTTACCTTGCTATTTTTGGTTCTTGGTGTGCTCTTGAGTGCCTATGCTCAATCCAAAGGAATAGCCGCTGCTGGGGACGATCTTTTTCCCATGATAGCTACCCAGTCAGCGCTTGGAGCAGTGGTCGCATATGCATTTGTATTTGGACTCATTGCGGCGGCTTTTAGTAGTGCCGACAGCTCCATGACATCACTTGCTACAAGTGCAAGTATTGACTTATGGGGAATTGCGTCAGGAAAAAAAGGAATTCAACAGCGAAAAAAAATCCACTTTACAATGGTCGTTGTCTTATGGTTGTGTATTGTACTTTTCTACTATTTCATTAGAGACGAAAGTGTAATTGCTCAATTATTACTTTTTGCAGGGTATACCTATGGGCCTTTATTGGGCTTGTTCCTTTTAGGTATTTTTTCAAATCTACAGATAAGAGATGGGCTAGTACCCTATTTATGTATTGCAGCACCCACGATATCTTATGTAGTGGCTGTACTCTGTAAAACTACATTTGGCTTTGATTTCGGCTTTTTTGTACTGGCCTTAAACGGAGCCATTTCAGCACTACTTCTATGGGTTTCAGGAATTGGACTACCAATGTATCAGCGCACTTCCCCAAGTGAATCCACTGCCAAAAGCGGCAAGTAGGACCGTATCATCTTGTTTTATTTTACCCTCAGCCCATGCTTCTGACATAGCTATAGGAATGGATGCGGCAGTAGTATTCCCATAGCGCATGATATTGTTGTAAACTTGATCGTCTCGCAGACTAAATTTCTTTTGCACAAATTGTGCAATGCGCAAATTAGCTTGATGCGGAATAAATAAGTCTATATCGGTTGCGTTTTTGCCGTTTTTCTGCAATGCCTCTTGAATCACTTGACTAAAGCGAACAACAGCATTTTTGAACACCAGTTGCCCATTCATATAAGGATGATATCGCATATCGTCCTCGTCATAGTTCGCTACAATTTCAGGGATCCATCGCTTAGTACTTGGACCAATAATGGCCAACTCCTCTGCGTATTTACCCTCAGAATACAAATGTGTGGATTGAATCCCTTTGGTTGCATCTTCCTCCCGTGTTATTACAGCAGCTCCTGCACCATCCCCGAAAATAACCGAAACCGTACGTCCGCGTGTGGTGAAATCCATTCCGCCCGAGTGGTATTCAGACCCAACGAGCAACACATTCTTGTACATGCCTGTTTTAATAAACTGATCGGCAACAGAAAGTCCATAAATAAAGCCAGAGCATTGGTTTCGTATGTCAAGCGCAGGGCAGGTTCCCATACCCATGAGGTCTTGCAATAGCACACCAGAGCCAGGAAAATATAAATCAGGGCTGAGTGTGGCAAATATTACAAGATCAATATCGTCTTTAGAAACCCCAGCCCTTTCGAGGGCCATTTCAGCAGCCTTAACACCCATCGAGGCAGTACCTTCGCCAGAATCTTTTTCAATAAGACGGCGTTCTTTTATACCAGTCCTTTCTGTAATCCAAGCGTCATCTGTGTCCATAAGTTTGGACAAATCGTCATTGGTAACTATGTTTTCAGGGACGTAATGTCCGAGTCCTACTATACGAGATTGATACATTTTTGATTAAATTAAATAGCAATTAACGAAATAATGGCGGTAAAAAAAAAAGAAGGTGCAACAACCACGATGCACCTTCGAACAACTTAACCAAAATTAAACAAACCAATAAAAAGGAATGTGTGTAATCAAATGAGTTTCATAGCAATTTTCTCCGCAACAATATTTTTGTTGATTGATTACTCCACAAATATAAAAACGTTTAACAAAAAAACAAATTTATTAAACAAAAAAATATTATGCCATACTGTCACTCTTTTGATTTTGGTACTTTTTTTGGTTAAAGAATAAAAAACAAACACTTATGTCATCAGGTAAAATAAATGTTGCGGTAGAAAACATTTTCCCACTAATAAAGAAATTCCTTTACAGCGATCATGAAATCTTTTTGCGAGAGCTGATATCAAACGCTACAGACGCTACCTTAAAGCTCAAACATCTCACCAACATTGGCGAAGCCAAAGTGGCATATGGAAGTCCACAAATTGAGATTAAAATAGACAAAGAAAACAGAACATTACATGTTATAGACCAAGGTTTAGGCATGACAGCTGAAGAGGTTAGCAAGTATATAAACGAAGTTGCTTTTTCAGGTGCTGAAGAGTTCCTCAACCAATACAAAGACAGTGCTAAAGAAAGTGGCATTATAGGACATTTTGGTCTTGGGTTTTATTCAGCTTTTATGGTAGCAGAAAAGGTAGAAATCATCACCAAATCACATACAGATGCACCAGCGGCTCACTGGAGCTGTGATGGATCGCCAGAATACACCTTGGTAGAACATGACAAAACAGCGCGTGGTACTGAAATCGTCTTGCACATTGACAAAGACTCTGATGAATTTTTGGAAGAAACACGTATTACGGCGCTTTTGACCAAATACAACAAGTTTATGCCTATTCCCATCAAGTTTGGAACCAAGGAAGAAACCCACGAGGAAGGTGAAGGCGATGATAAGAAAGAAATCAAAGAAACGGTTGATAATATTATAAATAACCCAAATCCGGCGTGGACCAAGAAACCAAGCGATTTAAAAGACGAAGACTACACCTCTTTTTACAGGGAATTATATCCCATGCAGTTTGAGGAGCCTTTATTTCATATCCACCTTAATGTAGACTACCCATTTAACTTGACGGGTATCCTCTATTTTCCAAAACTGAATAACGATCTCAACGTACAAAAAGACCGTATTCAATTGTATCAAAATCAGGTGTTTGTCACGGATAACGTGGAAGGAATCGTACCCGAGTTTTTAACCATGCTAAGAGGTGTCATTGACTCACCCGATATTCCACTTAACGTATCGAGAAGTTACTTACAAGCGGATGGCGCAGTAAAGAAAATCAGCAACTACATCACCAAAAAAGTGGCTGATAAACTTCAGTCCATATTTAAAAATGACAGAGAGAATCTAGAGAAAAAGTGGAACGATATTAAAGTTGTAATTGAATATGGGATGCTTTCAGAAGACAAGTTCTTTGATAAGGCAAAAAGCTTTAATCTTTTTCCGACCACAGCAGGCACTTATTTGACCCTCGACGAATTAAAAGAGCAAACCAAAGATGCACAGACCGACAAGGATGGCAAGCTCATTCAACTTTATGCTGCCAATACTGACGAACAACACGCCTACATTGAAGCAGCAAAAGCTAAAGGGTACACCGTGCTATTGCTCGACTCACCCATTGTAGGGCATTTATTGCAAAAATTAGAGCAGGAAGATGACAAACTCGGATTTGTACGAGTTGACAGCGACCACATAGACAAGCTTATTATTAAAGACGAACCACAATTATCAAAGCTTTCTGACGAACAGAAAGAAGCGCTTAAGCCCATGATTGAAAATGTGGTGCCTAAAGAGCAGTATACGGTTCAATTAGAGGCTATGGACAGTGAAGCTGCACCTTTTATGATTACCCAACCCGAGTTTATGCGTCGCATGAAAGAAATGCAACAAACTGGGGGCGGTGGCGGCATGTTTGGCGGTGGATTCCCCGACATGTATCAGTTGGTAGTCAATGTAAACCACCCATTGGTAAGTCAGATTTTGGAAACCAAAACCAAAAAGAAACAAGAACGTCTGATAAAACAATCATTGGATTTGGCACGGTTATCACAATCGCTACTAAAAGGCGAAGAGCTTACTGCCTTTATCCAACGAAGCTTTGAGATGATAAAGTAATATGTTTGGGCACTGAGTTTATCGAAGTGCCCTGATCTTTGCCGAAGGGCACGGAATTATAATCCCTAACTTTTATAAGTTGAGGGATTTTTTTTATTTTCACTAAAAATAACCTACCATGCTCTTTTTCTGGCGTACACTTATTTCCTTCTGGCGTGATCCAGCCTATAGAAGTCTACTCTTTGCTACTAATTTCTTTCTTGCCATAGGTACAGTTGCTTATCGTTTTTTAGAAGATTGGTCTTGGCTAGATTCCCTTTATTTTTCAGTGATTACGCTCACCACCATTGGCTACGGCGATTTTTCGCCTAAGACCAATTTAGGTAAGCTTTTTACGATGGGATATATCATTATTGGCGTGTCGCTTATTCTCGGATTTGTCAATACATTGTTTTGGCACTACAGAAAGGAAACGATCAAAAAAAGAAATAACAAACACAAAAAATAATGCTTGAGCTGTTTGATGTTTTTGCACCTGAGCTACCAGATGCAACCCTAAAATATTATCCAAACTTTCTCAATACAAAAGAGGCAGATTTGTACTTAGAAAAGCTAACAAACGAAACGCCGTGGCGCAATGATCCCATAACCGTATTTGGCAAGACTTACCCACAGCCTCGTATGACTTCGCTACACGGTCATACCACTGACTCTTATGGTTACTCTGGTATTGTGATGCAGCCGAATCCTATGAGTAAACCTCTTCTGGATATTGAGCAAAAACTACACGCTTTTACAAAAGAAGTATTCACCACAGTATTGTTAAATCTATATCGAGATGGACAAGACAGTAACGGATGGCATGCAGACAACGAAAAAAAATTGGGTATAAATCCAGTAATTGCTTCAGTTAGTCTTGGTGCTTCAAGATTTTTTCACTTAAAGCACAACAATGACAAATCTCAAAGACTAAAACTGGAATTAACACATGGAAGTCTATTACTGATGGAGGGTGCTACGCAACATTTCTGGAAACATCAAATTGCAAAAACAGCAAAAAAAGTGAATCCACGTATTAATTTAACCTTTAGAAAGGTGCTTAAAGTGCATTGAGTTTAGCGATAAGTTCGTTGCCTTTTGTTTCCAAATCAGCAACGATAGCACGGTAATGCGTACGTTTATTTTCAACTCCCTTTTCATATATGCGGACGCTAAAATTATCAAAAGCAGTGATGGCCTCATCCACTATAGCAGCGGTTTTTGATTTATCAACTTCAGGATTGGTTTTTTCTAAGTCCATTGCCATTTCGATAATTTCTCCAAGTACGTAATTTATATCTTTTTTAAGGTCGCGGATGTTTGCCATAGTATTGGTTTTTAGTTAGGTCCAGAAAATTGGACAAAATTTCTTGGTGTTTCATATAGGGTTACAGACAGCTCATGTGCAACTGTAATGTGAGGTCTCAATTTGTCCCATATCACTACGGCCATGTTTTCGGCAGTAGGTATACGTGTTGCGAACTCAGGGACTTGTTCGTTTAGATTTTTATGATCAAAGGCATCTTCAATGTGTACTTTTATTAAATCTTTTAAAACTTTCATATCCATGACATACCCTGTTTCTGAGTCAATATCGCCAGTCACAGAAACAATAAGCTCATAATTATGTCCGTGATAATACGGGTTGCTACACTTATCGAAAACCGCTTCGTTTTTGGCATCACTCCAGTCTTTCCTGTGTAGGCGGTGGGCGGCATTAAAATGTGCCTTTCGGCTTACGGTTACTTTATTCATTGCAATTTAATTTGTTCATAGAACTGCTCAAAGATAATAATAAACCAAACGGTATAATTTTCAGGATGTTTTTGGATATCGTCACGGACAGCGTCAACAGCCATCCATTTCCAATTGGCTACTTCTTCTAGGTTAATATCAGGGTTTTCGTTGAAGTGTCCAATCATAATGTGATCAAGCTCGTGTTCGGTAAGACCATTATCAAAAGGGGCTTTGTAAATAAAAGAGGTTATCTCACGAAGCTCGGCAACAAAACCCATTTCTTCTTGCAAGCGTCGCTTACCAGCCGCAACATTGGTTTCGCCATTACGCTGATGACTACAGCATGTATTGGTCCACAAGCCTGGTGAATGATATTTATGAAGTGCGCGCTGCTGGAGCATTAATTCACCCTTGTCGTTCAGTATAAATACTGAAAAAGCACGATGAAGCACCCCTTTTTCATGAGCTTCCAGCTTAGGCATCAAGCCCAGAGGCTTATCATTGATATCTACTAAAACTACTTGTTCTTCCATATAAAATTTAAAAGTACAAAAAATGCAAAGGTAAAGCGGTAGTTTATTAAATGAACGTATTTTTACGCCTATGAGTTTTTTGGAAGAAATTGCACGCAGACGTACCTTTGGGATCATCTCCCACCCAGATGCCGGAAAAACAACCCTTACAGAAAAGTTACTCCTTTTTGGAGGTGCGATTCAAGAGGCCGGTGCGGTCAAGTCCAACAAAATAAAAAAAGGGGCCACTAGTGACTTTATGGAAATTGAGCGTCAGCGGGGTATTTCTGTTGCTACTTCGGTTTTGGCTTTTTTATACAAAAACAAAAAAATAAATATTTTAGACACACCTGGGCACAAAGATTTTGCCGAAGACACCTACCGTACCCTAACGGCTGTTGACAGTGTGATTGTAGTCATAGATGTAGCCAAGGGGGTAGAGGCACAAACCGAAAAGTTGGTAGAAGTATGTCGGATGCGAAACATTCCCATTATCGTGTTTATTAACAAATTAGACAGAGAAGGGAAAGACGCTTTTGATCTACTGGACGATGTAGAGCAAAAACTCGGCCTTACAACTGTGCCGCTTAGTTTCCCTATTGGCATGGGCTATGATTTTCAAGGAATATACAACCTGTGGAATGATAACATACGCTTATTTGAAGGAGAACAAAAAACCACGATCAGTCAGAGCAATCTCATAGAAAACATAAACGACCCAGCACTAGAGGCGGCTATTGGCGCAAATGCTAAAGAAACACTAGAGGAAGAATTAGAATTGGTACGAGAAGTATATCCAAGTTTTGACCGTGAGGCTTATTTGACAGGAATGCAACATCCCGTATTCTTTGGATCTGCATTGAACAATTTTGGCGTACAAGAATTATTAGATTGTTTTGTAGAAATAGCCCCTTCACCCCTAGCGAAAGCAAGTGAAGAACGTATTATAGCTCCCGATGAAAAAGATTTTACGGGATTTGTATTTAAGATTCACGCCAATATGGATCCAAAACATCGCGATCGTTTGGCCTTTATCAAAATTGTCTCGGGAACCTTTGCGCGGAATGTACCCTATTTGCATGTGCGGCATAACAAAAAGTTGAAATTTAGCAGCCCCAACGCATTTTTTGCGGATAAAAAAGAAATCGTAGACATCTCATATCCAGGTGATATTGTAGGGCTACATGATACGGGTAACTTTAAAATTGGAGACACACTTACATCTGGCGAACAGATACACTTTAGAGGAATTCCGAGTTTTTCGCCAGAACATTTTAGGTATATCAATAACGCAGATCCCATGAAGGCCAAGCAGCTCAACAAAGGGATCGATCAGTTAATGGACGAAGGGGTTGCCCAATTATTCACCTTGGAACTCAATGGGCGTAAGGTTGTGGGAACAGTAGGCGCATTGCAGTTTGATGTCATTCAATATCGACTTGAGCACGAATACGGAGCCAGTTGCACATACGAAAATCTCAATGTGCACAAGGCTTGTTGGGTAGAAGTAAAAGAAGGGGGCGAAACCGATTTTGCTGGGTTTAAACAAACAAAATCGAAGTTTTTGGCCAAGGACAAACAAGGGCAGTTGGTCTTTTTGGCAGATTCGGCTTTTTCATTACAGATGACTCAAAGCAAATATCCTGGCATTAGCTTCCACGCTACTTCTGAATTTTAAAATTAAAGCATATAAAAAAACCTCCATATGGAGGTTTTTTTATATTTAAGCTTCGCCAGTTGGACCAAAATTAAGTGGTATGGGCGGTTGCTCATAGTCTTTAATTTCGCCGTGTGCTCCTTCAAAGCGTTGAACGTTTTCACCAAGAGCTTTCAAAAATCGCTTAGCGTGCTGAGGTGTCAAAATAATACGCGAACGTACTTTAGCTTTTGGTGCACCAGGCATAATATTGATAAAATCTACAACAAACTCAGAGGCAGAATGGTTGATAATCGCCAAGTTTGAATAGGTTCCTTGAGCCATTTCTGGATCAAGCTCAATATTGATACTACCGTCTTTTTTTTTCTTATCGCTCATTAGACATCAGCACTTAAAGATTTTTCAGCTTTCAAAGCTTCATACTCATCGGTAAAACCTACAATAATATCATTGTAAGCACGGTTACCCGTACCGGCAGGAATCTTATGTCCTACAATTACATTTTCTTTCAAACCTTCCAAGGTATCTACCTTACCTGCTACAGCAGCTTCGTTCAATACTTTGGTTGTTTCTTGGAAAGATGCAGCCGAAATGAACGACTTGGTCTGTAGCGACGCCCTTGTAATACCTTGAAGAATAGGAGTGGCTGTAGCATTTACAGCATCTCGTGCTTCCACTAGGTTT
>JAQWKF010000027.1 GCA_029247985.1 Flavobacteriaceae bacterium | reverse complement strand
ATGAATAAAAGCTATTCTCACAAATTTACGAGAAAAGCCCCACTTTAATGGTAAAAGTGTGGGGTTTCGTTAGTCAAGTTATCAACACAAACTGTGCAAAAATTATTCGTAAGCGTCCATGTGGACACTACCTATGGCACGCCCCGAAGGTTCGTTCATATTTTGGAAGGATGCATCCCATGCCAAAGCAGTTGGTGTACTGCAAGCTATCGAAGGAACAGAGGGTACTGTAAGTGCTGCTGCCTGCGACGGAAAGTGTTCTTCAAAAATACTGCGATAGAAATATTCTTCTTTAGTTCTTGGTGGCTGGGCTGGAAAACGATGGTTCACCTGCTCCATTTGTGCATCCGTTACTGAAGACTCTACCAATTCTTTAAGGGAATCTATCCAATTATAGCCAACTCCATCGCTAAACTGCTCTTTTTGACGCCAAGCAACAGACTCAGGCAATTCGTCTTCAAATGCCTTGCGAAGTACCCATTTTTCCATACGCTCGGGAGTAATCATCTTGTCTTTTGGATTGATACGCATGGCAACATCCATAAATTCTTTGTCCAAAAAGGGAACGCGACCTTCAATACCCCAAGCTGCCAGTGATTTGTTGGCTCTCAAACAATCGTATTGATAAAGCTTTTCTAGCTTTCTGACAGTCTCTTTGTGGAACTCTTCTGGGCTAGGTGCTTTGTGGAAATACAAATAACCACCAAACACCTCGTCTGCGCCTTCACCAGAAAGCACCATTTTAATGCCCATGGATTTGATTACACGAGCCAATAGGTACATCGGTGTAGAAGCACGAACAGTAGTAATGTCATAGGTCTCCAAGTGGTAAATAACATCTCGAATGGCGTCTAAGCCTTCTTGTACGGTAAAGGTAACTTCGTGGTGAATCGTACCAATTCGGTCTGCAACGACTTTTGCAGCAGCCAAATCAGGCGAACCTTCTAAGCCAATAGAAAAAGAGTGTAGTTGTGGCCACCAGGCTTCTTGTTTGTCATCTGCCTCAACACGATTCTTAGCAAACTTTTTCGCCAAGGCCGAGGTAATGGACGAATCCAAGCCACCTGAAAGCAAAACGCCATACGGTACATCACTCATAAGTTGACGGTGAACCGCATCTTCAAGCGCTTTACCCAAGTCTTCAATACTTGTTGGGTTGTCTTTAACAGCTTCATAATCTTCCCAATCACGTGTATACCATTTTTTCGGAGCTTCGTCTTTTGAAGTCATATAGTGACCCGGAGGAAAAACCTCAATGCTGTGACAAACACCCTCCAAGGCTTTTAGTTCAGAAGCCACATATCGAGTACCCGCTTGATCAAAACCGTAGTAAAGTGGAATAATCCCCATGTGGTCTCTAGCAATTAGAAAATCGTTGTTGGCAGCATCATAGAGTGCAAAACCAAAAATCCCGTTAAGATCATCGATAAAATCAACGCCTTTTTGTTGGTACAACGCCAAGATCACTTCACAGTCAGAACCTGTTTGAAAAGCATAATCAGGGATGGTAGCGCGAAGCTCACGGTGGTTGTATATCTCGCCATTGGCAGCGAGCACAAGCTGTTTGTCTGGACTAAACAAAGGCTGCTTTCCAGAAGCTGGATCAACAATAGCCAAGCGTTCATGCGCAAATATGGCATGGTTGTCGGCATATATACCACTCCAGTCCGGTCCGCGATGCCGAATTTTTTTGGACATCTCGAGCAACTGTGGTCGAAGCTCTTCGGTTGATTGCTTAACATCTAACGCACATACAATTCCACACATAGTTTTAATTTTGTGGCAAATTTGCTATATTTATTTTTATTATTAAATATATTATGATTATTTAACTTAAATATTAAACAATATTGATTATTTTAATTTAATTTTTAATTTATTTTATTACATAATTATACATTCTTGTTTAAAATCTTCTAAAAAACATGCTTACTTTTATACCAATATGGGAACTCCAATTATTTCAATACAAAATGCGGCCATACAGCAAAACAAAAATGTGGTCCTAGAAAAGGTATCGCTTGATATCGAGGCTGGGGCATTTGTTTATTTTATTGGAAGAACAGGAAGTGGGAAAAGCAGTTTGATACGAACACTTTATGCCGCGCTTCCGTTAAAGTCGGGAGAAATTAGCGTCTGTGACACCGCTTTGGCAACACTTAAAAACAAACATGTGCACAAATTAAGGCGTATGTTAGGCATCGTGTTTCAAGACTTTAAGCTACTGCCCGACCGTAATGTATATCAAAATTTGGCCTTTGTATTGCGCGCCACAGGCTGGAAAAACAAAGCAGCGCGTGATGCGCGAATCAACGAAGTATTGACGCTAGTGAACTTAGAAGGAAAAGAGAGAAAATTTCCACAAACCTTATCAGGCGGTGAGCAACAACGTCTTTCTATAGGTCGTGCTTTACTCAATCATCCAAAAGTATTGCTAGCCGACGAACCCACAGGCAACCTAGACCCCATTACGAGATGGGAAATAATGGATGTACTTCAAAACGTAAACAAACAAGGCACCACAATACTCATGGCCACACACGATTTTGGGATCATTCAAAAGTATCCCGGTAAAACATATAAGTGCGAAGAGGGAATGGTAGCTGAAGTGATGGTTAAGCGTTAGTAGCTTCAATAAGTTTTTTCCACTGTGTTTTTATATTTTCAAAAGAAAGATGAGATACTGATTTTCTGGCGTTTGCCTTGCACCTTTTATATAATACTTTATCATCGTACATTCTTTTGATGGCTGCTGTCAAAGCTTGGATGTTGCCATTTTCAACAAGTAAGCCATTTTGCTGGTGCTGAATGATCTCAGATGGTCCTGTTGGGCAATCATACGAAACCACAGGGGTTTCACATGCTAAAGCCTCAATAAGCGCCATAGGAAAACCTTCAAGCCTACTTGATTTTACTAAAAACTCAGCGTTTTTCATATAGACAAATGGATTTGGCACAAATCCTTCAAACCGAATACAATCCTTTATTTCACACAATTCATCAGCTGTATTCTTTAAGCTTTCCTTCAAAAACCCATCTCCTAAAATTCGTAACTCAACACCTTTTTCAGGAAGCCCAGAATCAACAAATGCTTCGATTAGATGATCAAATTGTTTTACATCCTCATCAAGTCTTCCAACTCCAACAATGTATGGTTTTTCAGAACTGAAATTAGTTTTAGCTAAGTTATTTATGGTATTAAAATCTAATGCGTTGTAAATGGTCCTTACATTTGAAAGACCCATGTGCCTAATTTGGTTTTCTATTGTTTTTGAAACTGCAATCAAATGATTAACATTCTTATATAATGGCAAAAAAAATGTACGCGGCTTTGGAATGTATATATGCAAATCACTTCTGTGACACATATATATTTTGGCAGTGTCCTTAGGATAAACAAAAAGCTCAACTAATAATTCGCGAATAGTATGGCGTCTAGCACGGGTATCAATTACAGCGGTAAAAGAGTGGGTACGTGCAATGTGTCGCCACTTAAAAAAAGAGCTTATTTTTTTTATGAAATTAAAACCATTTCCACTATCTAAGTCAAGAGAAATATGATTACCCAAGAAAGAATAGTCGGTAATGTTTTTTGCCGTTAGTATAGTAACGTCATATCCTAATTGTGAGAACATTATCGAGAGATACGACGACACTCGCTCTGCACCACCAAAACCCAAGGAAGGGGATACAATTAAAATTTTTTTGGATTTACCCATATTAAAAAAATAATATTGATATAGCTGCTAATTTAAACTTTGCTGAGTTTTTCAATTACTATATTTGGAATCTATCTCAATGCATTTTTATTCATGAAGCTATCTGTACACATTCTCACTTACAACTGCGAAAGATACATCAAAGATGCATTAGATTCTGTACTTCGCCAAAAAACAACGTTCCCTTTTGAAATTGTCATTGGTGATGATGCTTCTAGTGATAATTCTTTTAGTATCATTGAGGATTACGCCAAAACACACGCTAACATAAAGGCAAAGAAGAACCCCGAAAACCTAGGGATTCTAAAAAACTTTATTGCCACACTCGAAAGATGTTCAGGAGACTATGTGTTTGATTTGGCAGGGGATGATTGGCTTTCTGATGAAAATGCCTTACAAATTTTAGTTGATGCTCTTGACAAAAATCCAACTTACAGTTTTGTTGACAGTGGATTTGATTGTTATTTTGAACGCACAGGTAGATACAGACGTAACTATAACAAGAAAAATATGTTAATGTCTAAAGAAGAATATAAAACGTATCAAAAGATTCACGGAAATTCATTTATGGGTTGTTGTTACAGAAAGAAAATGTTGTACGATATTGTTGATTTTGATGACTATGAAAATAAGGGGTTCGGATTTGAAGATTACCCAATTCTTACAGATTTAGTAATGAATTCAGATTTTGGGTTAATCCCTAAAGTATTAAGTGTATATCGTATTCATAGAAATTCGCATTCAAATAGCCTCTTTTCTTACTTAAAAATAAAATTAATTTATGCAGAAAAGTATGGGTTTTCAAAAACCGAGATTGCAGAAATTTACCGAATTGACAACAATAGTATGCTTCACAATGCAAGCTTAATTGGAGATCGTGTAAATGGAAGGAAATACTACAGGTTTTTAAGAAAACCTATTTTTTTAAACTTGATTTATTTTATATCAAGTCAAAACAATACCGCAAGAAACGTTTTTAATTTTTTCCGAAAAATTTGAATTTCCGATTAAAATAAACAAGTACCCAAATTGAATATACAAAATAAGTACCTGCATAGGCCATAGAAGCACCTTCAACTCCAATATGTTTTATTAAAAATAAGCTTAGAAGCAAAAAAAATATACCTGAAAATGTTTCAGAAACAACAAATGTTTTTGTCATTTTTTTTGCAATCATTAAAAATGAAATTGCAAAGGAGAACAACTTAAGAGCAGTGCCAAGAAGCTCCCATTTAAGCAAAAAGAAAGCACTTAAAAAAGCATCGCTGTAAAGCAGAGGAATTAGCCTGCTACCAAAAAAATACAACATAACTAGTGAAGGAACAGCAATGAAAAGTATAAATTTAAGACCCCACAAAATGACCGATCTGATTTCAAGTGATGTTGATGTTTGGCTGAGTTTGGGTAAATAATAAAGTGAAATAGAGGAAATGGCCAAACCACTTATAAAAATTGAGAGTTTGCTATATCCCTCCCAGTAGGATGCCATTTCTAAACCGGTATTTATTGTCAGAAAAAATCTAATAAAAAGCAAAACTGAAGGAAAAACAATCGCAGCTAAAACAGACATGAGTGTGTATGAAATAAGCGGCTTAATCATTACAATATCAAAAGTGCTTTTCTTGAAAATTTTGAGAAACTGACTTGTGCTTTTAGTGAAAAACGAATAAGACAAAAATGAGAGTACACTTGGGAGCAAAACACTAGCAACAACTCCTTTTTTTCCAAAAAAGTAAATTAGTAAGACGGAAAGAATTAGCGTAAGCATTACCGAAATAGCAGAAGTTAAGACCACCATTTTGTATTCCATCTTACCGTGAAAAAAAGATTGCAAAAGATTGTGAAATACAAAGCAAATCAAGCTAAGTGCAACCCCAAGAGAAAGCCAAATTTTCAGCGAACTTTCATCTTGAGTGAGGTTTAATAGCTCAAAAATATATGACGAAAAAAATCCAAACAATAATGCAGCAATAAGAAGTCCGATAATCATCAGTGAAAAACCCGCTTGAAGCACTTGTGAAACACGATTTCTATACTCTCCTGAAGTGTATTTTACAATTCCCTCATACACACCAGCCCCACAGATTTGCTGGAGGATGGTATATATGTTTTTTAGATTTCCCAAAAAAAGTAAGCCAGAAGGGCCCAAAAACACCACAACCAACTTGTTGACAATAACAGCAGAAATTGCACGGACAAGAATCACAACGCCATTTAGAACAGAGTACCCTAAGCCACGAGAAAAAATCATGACAAGAAAGAATCTAGTAATCGATGATTGCTAATTTTAGTTTTGTAGAAGTCGTGTATAAGTGTACTTCCCCCAAAACTCTCTTTCCAATAGCTAAGTGAATCGTTAAGCACACGACCATTACTTTCATTGGAATGGCCAAAACTAAAAAACTCGTAGTCTTTGCACACAGACGTTATGAGGTATTCAAAAAGGGGCGACAATGCATCCAACGATTTTCCGTGATCTGTCGCTGAAATATATTGTGCCAGAGCAGTTGTTTCAGAATTAAACAATGTAGTTCCACCTAAAATTTCCTCACCTAAGTACACATTATATTGTCTGATGTTTTGGGGGAAAATATCCTTCAGAAATTGAATATCCTGAAGGGAATGAACTGGTTTACCATTATGCTTTATTTGTAAATTTGGAATAAGCACATTATTCCAAAAACCTGTCATATCTTGTGTTTCACGTATGGTCAGGTTGTGATTATTAGCTGATTTTATTTTACGTCGCCTGTTTTCATTAGGCTTGTAATTCTTTGGACGTAAACAAATTGCAGCATCTCTTCTATAGAGTGTAGAATTCGTTAAGAAAAAGGCATAAAGCATCTCATCCGATGGGGCTATATGATGCAATGAAGGAGTATGTTTTATGTTAATTTCTTCAACACCAATGCTTTCATAGTATTTCAGGATTGCATGAAAAACTGCCAAAACCTCACTTAATTTAACAAAAGGCTTTAACACCAAGCCTCCGTAACTTAGCCCTTGATGTGAAAAGACTGTATTATCTTTTCTGTTGGCTGGCAAAACTGCTGCAAGCTTATCTTTTTTAAAGACCAGTAAAGATGCATCTACAAACTTGTCCCCATGGTAGTTGATAAATTTTCTTGTAAGCATAAAGGTTCCATTCTTTGATTTGCACACAAAATCATCCCATTGATTTTCATCAGCTGGTACGAATTTCTGGACGTTAAAAATGGAACTACTTGTATTCGACATTGGCACTAATTGAGCACGTAATAATAACGTAAACTTAGCAAATTAATTATCCAAGTTGCTTTCCACGACGCTTACGCTCGTTTTCATCAAGATAGATTTTACGCAAGCGAAGTGAATTTGGTGTCACCTCTACATACTCATCCTTTTGGATATATTCCAGTGCTTCTTCAAGGCTAAACGTAATGGGCGGGGCCAATTTAACCTTGTCATCAGAGCCTGATGCACGCACGTTTGAGAGCTTTTTGGTTTTAGTAACATTTACCACTAAGTCATCTGCACGAGAGTTTTCACCAATTACTTGACCTGTATAGATTTCATCTCCGGGCGGTACAAAAAACTTACCTCTATCTTGGAGCTTATCCAATGAATAGGGAATTGCTGTTCCCTTTTCCATAGAAATGAGCGATCCGTTGATTCTTCCTGGAATTTCACCTTTATATGGTTCATAATCAATAAATCTATGATTCATGATAGCTTCACCAGCTGTAGCGGTCAACAATTGATTTCTAAGACCAATAATACCTCTTGAAGGAATCTTAAAGGAACACATCATACGTCCCCCCTTTGGTTCCATGGCCGTCATTTCCCCTTTACGCATGGTTACCATTTCCACGGCTTTACCCGAAACTTCTTCTGGAAGATCTATCGACAACTCTTCTATAGGCTCACATTTTTTGCCATCTACTTCTTTAATGATCACCTGTGGCTGACCAATTTGCAGTTCATAGCCCTCTCGGCGCATGGTTTCGATTAAAACAGATAAGTGCAGCACACCACGGCCATACACCATAAATTTATCTGCTGCATCTGTTTCTTCAAGTCGCATGGCCAAATTACGCTCCAGCTCACGCTCCAAACGATCCTTGATGTGTCGTGAGGTAACAAACTTGCCTTCTTTGCCAAAAAATGGGGAATCGTTGATGGTAAACAACATACTCATGGTAGGTTCATCTATAGCTATGGTAGGTAAAGCTTCTGGTGCTTCAACATCGGCTATGGTGTCGCCAATTTCAAAATCTTCAAGCCCAACAACAGCACACAAATCTCCCGCGGCTACTTCATCTACTTTTTTTCTACCCAATCCATCAAAAACCAATAATTCTTTAATTTTTGACTTAACTATAGCCCCATCGCGCTTCACAAGCGAAACTGTATCAGAAGCCTTAAGTATACCACGGTGCAACCTTCCAATTGCAATTCGACCTGTAAAGGAAGAGTAATCAAGAGATGTTATCAGCATTTGAGTATTCCCGTCTGAGACTTTGGGTGCGGGAATATGTGCAACAACAGCATCTAACAATGGGGCAACAGAATCTGTTTGGTTTTGCCAATCGTCAGACATCCAATTATTTTTAGCGGATCCGTATAATACAGGAAAATCCAGTTGCCATTC
>JAQWKF010000022.1 GCA_029247985.1 Flavobacteriaceae bacterium | reverse complement strand
TAGCGATAATCTGTAGCTGGAACAAGGGTTTCTTTTATCAACCTTGGTGATACCCAGCGCAATAGGTTTTGCGCTGAACCCGCCTTGTCGTTGGTTCCCGATGCTCGACTGCCCCCAAAGGGTTGCTGCCCCACAACAGCGCCACTTGGCTTGTCGTTGATATAGAAGTTTCCAGCAGCATGGCGTAATTTTCCTGATGCGTATTCAATGAAATGTCGATCTTGTGCAATAATCGCACCCGTAAGGCCATAATCTGAAGTGGTGTTTACCAGTTCCAAGGTGCTTTCCCATTCGGTGTCCTCATAAACATATACCGTGACAACAGGCCCAAATAGTTCTGTCTCCATAGTGGTATAGTGTGGATTCGTTGTTTTGAGTAAGGTGGGGTGTATGAAATAGCCCTTGCTTTTGTCATAGGTCCCCCCAGCAAGCACTTCGACCTCCTCGTCTGTTTTAGCTTGTTCAACATGGCTTACTAGTTTGTCAAAAGAACTTTCATGTATAACAGCAGTTATAAAGTTGTTCATATCCTCAGGTGATCCAACAGAAAAGCTTTTGATGTTTTCTACCACTCCAGCAATTATTTCATTGGCAATAGATGCGGGGAGATAGATGCGTGATGCAGCTGAACACTTTTGTCCTTGAAACTCATATCCGCCACGTGTAATGGCCGTTATCACAGTTGGAATATCGGCACTTTGATGTGCAAAAATAAAATCCTTACCACCTGTTTCGCCAACAATTCTAGGGTAATTTTTGTAGCGCGTAAGCTTGTTTCCAATTTGTTGCCACAAATGTTTAAATACTTCTGTAGAACCAGTAAAATGCAGTCCTGCAAACTGTGGGTGGTCCAATGCTACATCGGAAATCATAACGGGATCTCCTGAGATAAGGTTGATGACTCCTGGTGGTATGCCTGCTTCTTCAAAAATATCCATGATGATTTTGGCTGAAAACATTTGGTGATCACTAGGCTTCCAAACCACAACGTTGCCCATAAGAACAGGCGCAGCACATAGATTACCTGCAATAGCGGTAAAGTTAAATGGCGTCACAGCATAGACAAACCCTTCAAGTGGTCTGTATTCTAGCCGATTGATAACACCACTTCCCTGTATGGGTTGTTGTGCGTATATATCCGATGCAAAAGCAACATTAAATCTTAAAAAATCGGCAAACTCACAAGCAGCGTCAATTTCAGCTTGAAAAATATTTTTGGATTGTGCTAGCATGGTTGATGCGTTAATCTTAGCTCTGTAGGGTCCTGCAATCAGGTCAGCTGCTTTAAGCATTACAGCTGCGCGATGTTCAAAAGAAGTGTTTTCCCAATTAGGGCTGGCCGCAAGTGCAGCGTCAATGGCTTGTGTTACGTGTGAACTTTCAGCTATGCTGAACCTGCCGAGTGTGTGCTTGTGGTCGTGAGGTGGCGACATTCTTGCAAGCTTCTTAGTCGTAATTTTTTTATCGCCTATATAAAGAGGCACGTCAATATTGCTGTTGTACAGTGCTGTATATGTTTCCAATACTTCTTTGCGTTCAGGGCTATTTTTTTTATAGTCCAGAACAGGCTCATTTTTCGGAATTGGAACTGAGAAAAAACCGTTTTGCATAAAAAAGATATTTAATGGTTAGTTTAGGGCAAAAGCGGGGCTTAGCTCAAACTTAGGAATATAGGCACGAAATTTTTTGGTCGATGCCAAATTAATCATGTCGTAGTGCCCTTGCATGGCCCCAATAGGCGAGCTTAATAAGCAGCCCGATTGATAGCTATACACTTGCCCGGGTTTAATAACTGGCTTTTTTCCAACCACACCTTCACCATCAACAATAACCGTGGGCTTTAGGGAATCAAAAATTTTCCAGTGCCTTGATTGGAGTTGAACAGCGTCTTTTCCGTGGTTGGATATGGATATGCGATAGGCAAATGAATAGTGCAAGCGGTAATTTTTGAAGTAGGTGCCTTCAAAAAATGCATTGACTGAAATGCGAATACCTTGTGTAACTTGCTGAATCATAAGATAAAGATAATCATTTTTCTATAAGCCAATGTCTTTTGCGTTTGCGTTGCCAACGCCAATCAGTTCATCACAGCGCGCCCCTATAGGCCTGTAGTAGATCAACACCCAATAATCGTTTTCAGTGGGCCAATAATTACCCGATATTAGGTTGTCATAAAGTACCCCTTCGCTATCTTGACTTACAAACTTATAGTTGTAGATACCTTGTTTTAACAGCAATTCAGCTTCAAAGCGACCTGAATCTGGGTTATACGCCAGTTTATTTTCTTCACTACTAATATGTTGATTAAAATCTCCGACTACAAAATGCTCTCCGTCAAACAAAAAATCTTCTGCAAAAAGAGAAAACACTACCCGGCTATAATCAGACTCAGTATTTGGGTTACTGCCCTGAAAAGTGTTGATGCGGAAGTCACCGTTTATGTCAGGCGCAAAAGTATACGGCCTACCAGATCGCACCCATTGTGGATTTAAAACAGAGATGAATAAGTCTTCACGAATTACACGCGCTACATTGCCACCTCCACTACGAATGTCTTGGGTATCAAAAAAGAAATATTCATTTCCTGCAGCATAAGTGGTTTCGGGCTTATAATTAAATTGGAGTTGATTGTTGAGGTTATAGGTTGAATTTCCTGCCTCTCGCCATGTTTGCCAGCGTTGGTTTTGTACTATAAACGGCTTTATTTGTTTTTCAGGAAGCCGTACGTTTAAGCCGTCCAAGCTAACCACAAACTGAACGCTTTGATGGGTTTGAATGTTTTCAATACGTTGTGAGCGTTGCACACGAACGCCAACAGCTGCCTGCTGCTGGGTGACTAAAAATCTTTTTTGTAAAACTAAGTTTCTGTTATCGTCCCAAATATTCAGTATATAATTCCCACTTTTAGTTAAGCGCGTTTGTGCATTGGGAAGCGTCAGGGTATAGTGAATGTATGACTGCAGTGTTCCTACAGCATAGGAAATGTTTTGAATGCGAATGTCATCATAACCATCCATGTAGTCTGCTCTGAACAAATCGGTCTCGTTCCAATTGGCATCAAAGCGATCAATGGTGTAGTAATAGCTACTGTCATCAGCATTTATATCATCAAATTTAAGTGTGATTTGTTCATTCAATCCAACAATTGGTAACGAAGTACTTTGCTCGTTGACATAGAATAGCACGGACTTAATGTGCTTTGGTGGCGAAAAAACACTTAATCCCTGGCCAAAAATAAGTTGGCAACCCAATAGAAAAAGAAGCTTTTGTTTAATCATTTTTTTTGTGCTCGCGCTTGTTTTGTGCTGGTTTATAGATGTGGAATTACCCAGCTGTTTTTGTTACTCATATGCCAAAGTTAAACAAACTATTTCACGGTTAATAAATTTATGTAATTAGAGGGTGTAACACTTCGTTTTTTAAGTACCTTATATTACATTTGCAGTGCAAAAACAACCACTATATGTCCGCTGACATAACCCTGCGTAAAGGCTTGACAATTCCCATGAGCGGAATGGCCGATCTTAACATCTCATCTGCTGATTCTGCTGACAACTTTGTCATCTATCCCCACGACTTCCATGGTGTTGTGCCAAAAATGCTCTTGAAGGAGGGTGAAGCTGTGTTGCAAGGACAGCCGATTTTTTATTCAAAAGCCAACCCAGAAATAAAATTTGTCTCCCCAGTTAGTGGGACGCTAACCAAAATTGAGCGTGGCGCCAAAAGACGAATCATGTCCTTGTCTATTGAAGCTGATGGCAAAGACAATGCTGTTGTTCACAAGTTGGGAAAGCTTGATAAACTGGAAGCAACAGATGTTAAAAAATATTTACTTGAATCGGGCTGCTGGCCTTTTGTAAAACAACGTCCGTATGATGTTATCGCAGATCCAAACAGCACGCCTAAAGCTATTTTTATTTCTGGATTCAGCACGGCTCCACTAGCCGCTGATGTTCCTTTTATACTCAGTTCGCAAAAGGAAGACTTTCAAAACGGCATAAATGTTCTTTCAAAACTAGCACCTAAGGTTCATCTATCTGTTGACGCTTCTTCAGTATCTTTCTTAAACGAGGTTTCAAATGCAGAAGTACATTGTTTTAAAGGTCCACACCCTGCTGGCAATGTAGGGGTTCAAATTCATCATATTGACCCTGTCAATGCAGGTGAAGCCGTTTGGGTTGTTGGCCCAGCTGATGTGGCACGCATTGGTGCTTTCTTTTCAACAGGTATTTTAGATGCTTCGCAAATGGTCGCTGTAGTTGGCCCAGTAGTGAAGTCTCCAACATATTTTAAAACACGTATCGGCGCCGCAGTTGCACCGCTTCTAACTCAAGTTGGTATTGATGCTGATGGCCAGATTCGGGTTATCAACGGAGACTCGCTTTCAGGTGTAGCAACACATGCTGATGGTAACCTTGGGTTTTACAACAACACTCTTACCGTCTTGGCTGAGGGAAATCGCTATCGCATGTTTGGTTGGTTGCCTTTTGTTGGCAGTAAGATTTTTAGCATGTCTCGTACTTCGCTTTCATGGCTGTTACCAAAGCGTACATACGCACTAGATACCAACATGAATGGTGAAGAACGTGCTTTGGTTGTCACTGGCGAAATGGAACAAGTATTGCCCATGGATATATTCCCCATGCAGCTTCTCAAAGAGTGTATGGTACAGAACATTGAAAAAATGGAGGGTCTTGGTATTTATGAAGTAGCACCAGAAGATTTTGCATTGATAGATTACGCAAGTACCTCAAAAATTGAAGCTCAAGCGATTGTTCGCGAAGCACTTGATTTAATGATAAAAGAAGTAGGTTAAACTAAAGATATGAATTTTATACGCCAACGCATAGATGCGATAAAAAAACCTTTTGGTAAAGGCCAAAAGTGGGAGCGTTTTGCCCCTGCGGTTAATGCATTTGACACCTTTTTATTTGTTCCAAACCACACTACCCAAAAGGGAGCTCATATCCGTGATGGTGTTGATTTGAAACGTACCATGGTAACAGTTATAATTGCTTTGTTGCCCGCCTTCATTTATGGGGTATACAACACTGGCTATCAATATTTTATTCAATCGGGACTCGCCTTTACTTTTTGGGATGCAATGTTGCATGGGGCGTTAAAAATCATGCCTATGGTTGCGGTATCCTACGGCGTTGGTTTGGCCATTGAATTTGCTTTTGCCGTCTACCGCGGACATGAAGTCAATGAAGGTTATTTGGTAACAGGCCTTTTGGTTCCAATGATTATGCCGGTAGATATCCCACTTTGGATGGTAGGTCTGTCTGTAGCTTTTGCCGTTTTTATCGCAAAAGAGGCTTTTGGCGGAACAGGAATGAATATTCTTAACCCTGCACTTACCGCACGTGCTTTTGCATTCTTTGCTTACCCTACCTATATGTCTGGTAACAAAGTATGGGTTTCGGAAGCAAGTAATGTTGATGGTATTTCGGGTGAAACAGTGTTAGGTAGTCTTGCAGCTGGTAATGATGTTAGCTATTCCATGTTTGATATGTTTGTTGGAGCTATTCCAGGATCTATCGCCGAAACCTCTACACTTTGGGTGTTGGTGGGTGCGGCCATACTAATACTTACTGGTGTTGGAAGCTGGCGTATTATGGTGGGCGGTGTGCTTGGCGCAGCGGTTACAGCTTTCTTATTTAATCTTTGGGGTGCCAACGCACTCATGTCTTTTGATTGGACAAACCACCTGATTGTTGGTGGCTTTGCCTTTGGCGTGGTATTTATGGCAACTGACCCTGTTTCAGCAGCGCAAACAACAAAAGGAAAATGGATATACGGCCTGCTCGTAGGTGTTTTTTGTATCCTTATTCGTGTGTTTAATCCAGCTTATCCAGAAGGAGTAATGTTGGCTATTTTACTAATGAACGTATTCGCACCAACCATTGACCACTATGTGGTTGAGGGTAATATTAAACGACGCAAAAAACGTCTTAACGCAACATTAACACCAGCAACATGAACAGAGATTCGAACGCGTATACTTTTGGTTTTGCTGCTGCCATGGTTTTGGTCGTAGCATCAGTGTTGGCTTTTACTGCCAGCTCACTCAAAGATCTTCAGTCGGAAAATGTCCGTAAAGAAAAAATGCAAAATATCCTTTCTACTATTGGGATAGAAACCGATAGAGAGGGTGCTGAAAAATTGTTTAACAACTATATTGTCGAACAACTTGCGCTTCGAAATGACGGTTCCGTTGATGAAACGGTAGATGCGTTTTCAGATATCAAACTTGCAATTGAAGTAAAGAAAGATGCTGAAACGCAACGCTTTCCATTGTATGTTGCAGCAGTTGATTCGGCTACTTACTATATAGTACCCCTCCGAGGCTCGGGTTTATGGGATGCCATTTGGGGATATATAGCTCTTGACGAAGATCGCAACACCATTAAGGGAGCAGTATTTGACCATAAAGGTGAAACAGCAGGGCTAGGGGCAGAAATCACACAGCAGTGGTTTATGGATCGCTTTGTTGGTGAAAAAATATTCAATACATCTGGAGATCTGGTTGGGATAAGCGTTTCTAAAACCAATAACGATCCCAACGACACAGACAAAGACGACCACGAGGTTGATGCCATTTCTGGCGCAACCATTACGGGCGATGGTGTTTCTGATATGATTATCGAACGCTTACAACACTATTTGCCGTATTTAAAAGCAACACCCGCAGACCTTGCGTATAACAACTAATTATGTCCAAACCAAAATCAACCAAAAAACCCGCAATTTTCTTTGTTGCCAAAGAGCGTGAGCCGCTTTTTTCAAAGAAAAACCGCGGCTTGTTAAAAGATCCGCTAGACGACAACAATCCCATTACAGTTCAAGTATTGGGTATTTGTTCGGCCTTGGCGATAACCGTGCAGCTAAAACCTGCCGTTGTGATGACACTTTCTGTTATTGCTGTAATGGCAGCGAGTAACGTTATTGTTTCTATTTTGCGAAATGCCATTCCAAACCGTATCCGGATAATTGTACAGCTAGTCGTAGTTGCCTCCATGGTAATCTTGGTTGATCAAGTATTGCGAGCCTATGCCTATGATGTGAGTAAACAACTTTCCATTTTTATTGGACTGATTATTACCAACTGTATTGTAATGGGACGCCTGGAAGCTTTTGCCCTAGGCAATGGTGTTTGGAAATCCTTTTTAGACGGTGTTGGTAATGCAGCTGGATATGGATTTATGCTTATTCTTGTTGCCTTTTTCCGAGAGCTATTTGGTTCTGGAAAACTGTATGGCTATCAAGTAATTCCCGATTCCATTTATGAAATGGGCTACGAAAACAACGGATTGATGCTGTTGTCTCCAATGGCCTTAATCACATTGGGTATTATTATTTGGGTGCAACGTGCACGTAACCGTAAACTCATTGAAAAAAACTAGGCCATGGATTTCGTAAACCTTTTTGTAAAAAGTATTTTTATTGAGAACATGATATTTGCCTACTTCTTAGGTATGTGTTCTTATTTGGCTGTGTCTAAAACTGTAAAAACGGCTGTTGGCCTTGGCTTCGCCGTTATTTTTGTGTTGTCGATTACTGTTCCAATCAATTACTTACTAGACAACTACCTTCTAAAGCCTGGTGCCATGTCATGGTTGGGTGAAGATTATGCCGCATTGGACTTAAGCTTTTTAAGCTTTATCATGTTTATTGCCGTTATCGCATCTATGGTTCAATTGGTTGAAATGATTGTTGAAA
>JAQWKF010000019.1 GCA_029247985.1 Flavobacteriaceae bacterium | reverse complement strand
GAAACCTGTAAAGCATCATTTTTCGCCTTAAAATGGTTACTTTCGCAAGCATAATTTTAGCAAGAAATTTTGTTTCCGACCTATTCACATCTTGATTTGCCCGCAACGGCTGAAGAAATTGCTGCTTTTTGGGAAGCGCACTTAACCTTTGAAGCAAGTGTTTCTACAAGGGAAGGACGCCCTCCTTTTGTGTTTTATGAAGGCCCCCCTTCTGCAAATGGCTTGCCCGGAATACACCACGTTTTGGCACGTGCACTAAAAGATATTTTTTGCCGCTATAAGACACAACAAGGCTTTCAAGTTAAACGAAAAGCGGGCTGGGATACACATGGCTTACCCGTTGAGCTTGGTGTTGAAAAAGAGCTGGGAATTACGAAAGAAGATATAGGAAAAACCATCAGTATATCCCAATACAACAACGCTTGCCGCGAAGCGGTTATGCGCTACACGGATGTATGGAACGATCTTACCAAAAAAATGGGGTATTGGGTAGATATGGAAGATCCTTACATCACCTATACTTCAAAATACATGGAGTCTGTGTGGTGGTTATTGTCGACGCTCTACAAAAAGGGACTCATCTACAAGGGTTACACCATTCAGCCGTATTCTCCCATGGCAGGAACTGGGCTATCTTCTCACGAATTAAATCAACCTGGGTGTTATCGAGATGTAAGCGACACTTCAGTAACCGCTCAGTTTGAAACCATTGACGAGACGCTTCCAGCGCCCTTGCGTAGCGATACCCCTTTGCACGTATTGGCATGGACAACGACGCCATGGACACTTCCTTCAAATACCGCATTGACTGTAGGCCCAAAAATTAGTTATGCTGTGGTACAAACGTTCAATCAATATACGTTTGAACCCATTCGCGTTTTGCTTGCCGAAAAACGTATTTCAAAACAGTTTGGAAAGAAGTATGTTCAAGCAGAAAACGAAGCGGAACTTAATGCATATTCAAAAGGGGACAAGACCATTCCATTTTTTGTTAGCCAACAAATCAAGGGAGCAGCTTTGGTAGGCATTCGATATAAACAGTTGTGGCATCAGGCGCCACAGCCTTATGAAAATGCACAAGACGCTTTCCGTATAATAGTTGGAGATTTTGTGACGACTGAAGACGGCACAGGAATTGTTCACACGGCTCCCACTTTTGGGGCAGACGACGCCAAAGTAGCCAAAGAAGCTACACCACCCATTCCGCCACTTTTGATTTTAGATGAAAATGAAAATCCCGTACCACTTGTTGATCTTCAAGGAAAATTTAGAAAAGAAGTTGGTTTGGTTGGCGGAAAGTTTATTAAAAATGAATTTTACCCTAAAGGAGAGGCACCTGAAAAGTCAGTAGATGTAGAGATCGCCATTCGCCTTAAAGAAGAGAACAAAGCCTTTAAGGTTGAAAAGTATGTGCACAGTTATCCACACTGTTGGCGTACGGACGCACCTGTACTTTACTACCCTCTAGATTCGTGGTTTATAAAAGTCCAAGGGCACAAAGATCGCATGGTTGGACTGAACAAAACCATTCAATGGAAACCTGCTAAAACAGGCGAAGGCCGTTTTGGAAATTGGCTTGCCAATGCCAACGATTGGAACCTTTCTCGATCACGATTTTGGGGCATACCATTACCCATTTGGCGTACAGAAGAAGGAGATGAAACCCGAGTCATTGGGTCCATTCAAGAACTAAAAGAAGCGGTTACTGAAGCGGTTGCTGCAGGGCATATGACGATAAACCCATTTGAAGAATTTGTTGTTGACGATATGTCTGACAGAAATTACAATAAAGTGGACTTACACAAAGATACGGTTGACGAATTGGTCTTGTCAAGTAAATCAGGAAAACCCATGTATCGCGAGTCTGACCTTATTGATGTTTGGTTTGACTCAGGAGCCATGCCTTATGCCCAGTGGCATTACCCTTTTGAAAATAAGGAAAAAGTTGATGATCAAGATGCTTTTCCAGCAGATTATATTGCGGAGGGTGTTGATCAAACGCGCGGATGGTTCTATACCTTACATACGATTGCTACATTGGTTTTTGATTCTGTAGCATACAAAAACGTGGTTTCTAACGGCTTGGTATTAGACAAAAATGGACAAAAAATGTCCAAGCGCCTTGGCAATGCCGTTGATCCTTTTGAAACGTTAAAAACATATGGCCCCGATGCCACGCGTTGGTATATGATTAGCAATGCAAATCCTTGGGATAACCTCAAGTTTGATGTTGCTGGCATTGAGGAGGTAAAACGCAAGTTTTTTGGTACGCTTTACAATACCTATGCGTTTTTTAGTCTTTATGCCAACATTGATGGGTTTAAGTTTGAGGAAGCATCTATTCCCGTGCAAGACCGACCCGAAATTGATCAGTGGATTTTATCAGAATTACATACGCTAATTCAAAATACTACCCGCTATTTCGATGCTTATGAGCCCACAAAGGCTTGCCGCGCTATTTCACATTTTGTAACTGAAGATTTGAGCAACTGGTATGTGCGTTTGTGTCGCCGTCGTTTCTGGAAAGGAACCTATGAGGCAGATAAAATTGCCGCCTACCAAACGCTTTATGAATGCCTGTTGAGTGTTGCAAAGCTTATGGCTCCTGTTGCGCCCTTCTATGCAGACAGGCTTTATCAAGATTTGAATAGTATTACCCAACAAGAAAAAGCATCATCTGTTCACTTGGCGTTTTACCCAATATCAAATGACCTGTTTATCAATTCAGTCTTGGAACAAAAAATGCAACGCGCGCAAAAAATCACTTCCTTGGTCTTATCGTTGCGTAAACGCGAAAAAATAAAGGTGCGACAACCTCTACAGCGCATTATGATCCCTGTTTTAGATGACTTTGAGCGCGAGCAAGTAGCGGCTATTTCTAGTCTAATTGCATCGGAAGTTAACGTGAAGCAAGTTGAATTACTCGACGACACCTCATCTATTTTAATAAAAGAAGTTAAGCCCAACTTTAAAACCCTTGGCCCTAGGTTTGGCAAAGACATGAAGTTGGTTGCACAAGCCATTCAGACATTGAGTGATACACAAGTGCAAACACTTGAAAAAGAGGGCGCATTGAAGCTAGACCTTGAAGGCAAAGAGATTGTTCTTTCCGCTGATGACGTGGTTATAGCATCAAAAGATGTTTCGGGCTGGCTTGTGGCATCGGAGCAAGGCGTTACGGTTGCCCTTGATATTCAAATGAATGAATCGTTACGGATGGAAGGCATGGCGCGTGAGCTTGTAAACCGCTTGCAGAATATACGCAAAGACCTTGGTTTTGATGTTACGGACACCATAGCATTGACTCTACAACAAAATGATATTTTGGCAGATGTTTTAAAACAAAACAAAACGTATATTCAACACGAAATTTTAGCAACAAGTATTACCTTAGTAAAAGATAAATTAGAAGATAGCATTCCAGTATCTTTTGATTCGTTAGAAACCAACGTAAACATGGTTAAATCGAAATAATTTAGCAATTATGGAAAAATCTAATAACTACAGCGACGAAGCGCTACAAGAGTTTAAAACAATTATCGAAGAAAAAATTGCCAAGGCACAAAAAGACTTAGAGCTCATACGTAGTGCTTACATGAACGACGGCAATAACGGAACGGATGACACATCTCCTACCTTTAAAGCATTTGAAGAGGGATCTGAAACCATGTCAAAAGAAGCCAACACCCAACTTGCAATCAGACAAGAAAAGTTTATTCGTGATTTAAAAAACGCATTAATCCGTATTGAAAACAAGACCTATGGTGTTTGCCGCGTAACGGGTAAATTGATCAGCCCAGAACGCTTAAAGCTTGTTCCTCACGCCACTTTGAGCATTGAGGCAAAAAATATGCAGCGTTAATCCATGACGATTCGAAAAATCTCTTGGATTGTTTTAGCCATTCTTGTCGCAGATCAAGCCCTTAAAGTTTACATTAAACTTAACTACAGCTTGACCTATTATGGCAATGGTCCAATCATTGATTGGGGGTGGTTCCGATTACTTTTTGTCGAAAATAAAGGGATGGCTTGGGGCGCGAGCCTTAATGACTTTCTTCCTTTTATTTCTGAAGATACTGCAAAACTATTGTTGAGTATTTTTAGATTGGTAGCCGTATCTGCAATAGCGGTTTGGCTATTACGTGCTGTCAAATTAAAAGCACCTAAATTACAATTGATAGCTGTAAGCTTAATTTTTGCTGGCGCTTTAGGGAATATTATAGATTCGGTTTTCTATGGAGTCCTTTTTTCAGAAACTACCTATAACCAATTGGCTACTTTTATGCCAGAAGAAGGCGGGTATGCACCACTTATGTTCGGCCATGTAGTCGACATGTTTCAGTTTCCCATGTTTACATGGACTTGGCCCAATTGGTTGCCTTTTATTGGGGGAAATCATTTCACTTTTTTCGAGCCTGTTTTCAATATTGCAGACAGCGCCATCAGCGTTGGGGTTGTGTTGTTTTTACTCCAGCAGCGTAAAGCTTCTAGCTAAAAGCGATAAACTTTTTTTGGTGTTACAATAACATTTAAGGCCACATCTGTGGTTTCAACATCCGTTATTTTATCGACAGGTTCAAAATAAGAAACCCCAACGGTTTTAACGTCTTTAGAACAGCGTTTTAGAAACCTGTCGTAGTACCCTTTTCCAAACCCTACACGATGTCCTGCCTTGTCAAAACACATTAGGGGAACCACAACTGTATCGATGTTTTCAGGTGAAATATAAGTATCTGATTGTGGTTCCGTTATGCCCCATTCATTGGTGGTGGTGGGCGTTTTTTTGTTCCACATAACAGCCTCCATAATACCGTTCTTATTTATAACCTTAGGCACACAAATATCATAATTGCTTGACAATGAAAACAAAGCATCAGTTGGAAGTTCTTGTAGGTTGTGACTCGACATATAAAGTATAACTAGATTTCCCTCGATCAGCTTATCCGCTACAATATGATTGAAAATACGAATACTAGCTTCAGATAGCTCTTGTGAGCAAAGCTTGGAACGTTTATTGCGGAACAGTTCTCGTAAATCATGCTTTTTGGCCATGCATAAATATACAGGTTTAGACGCAAGTTTTTGTACTTTAGTAACCGTGACCCAGTTCAACTTAAAACAACAAGTAGCTTCCTTACCTAACGAACCTGGGGTGTATCAATATTACAATACATCAGGTGAGATTATCTATGTTGGGAAAGCAAAAGATCTTAAAAAGCGGGTGTCGTCTTATTTCAGAAAAAAAGTGGATTCACGCAAAACCCGAAACTTGGTCAATGCCATTGAAACGCTAAAACACATTGTTGTTCCAACCGAGTCAGATGCACTAATTTTAGAAAACACCCTAATAAAAGAACACCAACCAAAGTACAATATATTACTACGTGATGACAAAACATATCCTTGGATTTGCATTAAAAAAGAACGGTACCCTCGTGTTTTTGCCACCAGAAAAGTAATCCAAGACGGCTCGGAATATTTTGGTCCCTTTACCAACGGCAAAACGGTTCGCGTGCTTTTAGAGTTGATCAACGAGCTTTATCCGTTACGCAGCTGTCATTATGATTTGAGTCAAGAAAACATCGCTAGTGAAAAATATAAGGTGTGTTTGGAATATCACATTGGAAATTGTTTAGGCGCCTGTGTAGGCGAACAAACAACCACGCACTACAATGAGTCCATTGAAAACATCCGCGCCATTTTACAAGGAAAGTTCAAACAGGTGAACAACACATTTAAAAAGGAAATGATTACGGCTTCTGAAGCCTTGCAGTTTGAGCATGCCCAGAAAATAAAGTTAAAAATGGATGCCCTACAACAGTATCAATCTAAATCTGCAGTGGTAAGTGCAAAAATAGACGCAGTAGATGTGTGTACCATTGTTTCAGACGAGACGACTGCTTTTGTTAATTTTTTGCAGGTGGCCTACGGCTCAATAGTGCGTTTCCACAGCATGAATATAAAGAAAAAATTGGAGGAGTCTGATGAGGAGCTATTGCGTGTAGCTGTAGTGGAGTTGCGGAGAAGATTTGATTCCTCATCTAAAGAAATACTACTTCCGTTTGAGATAGACTTGGGTGAAACAGTCAGGGTTACGGTACCCAAAATAGGAGAAAAAAAGCAGTTGATTAACTTGTCATTACGCAACGCTAAACTGAGTCGATTGGAACAACTCAAACAAATAAAGCTCACAGACCCCGAGCAACACAGCCAACGAATTATGGCACAAATGCAACGAGATTTGCGATTGCAAGAACTCCCACTACATATTGAGTGTTTTGACAACTCTAACATTCAGGGGAGTGATCCAGTGGCTGCGTGTGTAGTCTTTAGAAATGGAAAACCAAGCAAAAAAGAATACCGTCACTACGGTATTAAAACAGTTGTTGGTCCAGATGATTTTGCCTCCATGGAAGAGGTTGTTTATCGCAGATATAAGCGACTGCTAAACGAGGGCGAAGACCTCCCTCAACTTGTAGTTATTGATGGAGGTAAAGGACAGCTCAGCGCTGCCCTTAAGAGTTTTGATGTATTGGGGATAAGGGGTAAAGTAGCTATTTTAGGAATTGCCAAGCGCCTAGAAGAACTCTATTTTCCTGACGACCCTATCCCACTTTATTTGGACAAGCGCTCCGAGACACTCCGTATCGTACAGCAATTGCGCAATGAAGCCCATCGCTTTGGTATCAGACTTCACCGGAATAAACGCAGTAAGGGCGCCATCAATTCTGCTCTGGAATCTATTCCTGGTGTTGGCGAGAAAACAGCAACAAACCTCTTAAAGAAATTTAAATCTGTAAAACGCATTAAGGCAGCATCAACAGAAGAATTATCCCAAATAATAGGACCAACTCTGGCCAATAAAATCTACGAACACCTACACAATGAAAAAGCATAAGGCATTTCTTTTTTTCTTTTTTTCAATGGTTATTTGCGCACAAGCGCAACAAGAGGATCTTAAAGTGGGGTTAATCCTGAGCGGTGGCGGCGCCAAGGGAATTGCACATATTGGTGTCTTAAAAGAAATTGAGCGAGCAGGGGTCCGGATTGATTATATCGGAGGAACCAGCATGGGAGCTATTGTGGGAGGATTATACGCTTGTGGGTATACTGCCAGCCAATTGGAAGAAATGCTATTGAGCACAAATCTTACAGATGTGATTAACGACAAATTTGATCGTGATTTCATGTCTTTTGATACAAAAGAAGACGCTTCACGCTACGGCATAACACTACCCATAGTTAAGGGGCGGATTCAATTTCCACTTTCGCTCTCTAAAGGACAAAATGTTTATGCCATGTTTGTTCAGCTTATGCACGAACAGCGCAATACCCAAGACTTTGCCAAGTTGCCTATACCTTTCTACTGCGTGGCGACAGACATCAAGACGGGAGCGAGAACCGTGTTGGACAAAGGCTATTTGCCTCTTGCTGTAAATGCTAGTAGTGCCCTCCCTACCCTTTTTTCGCCAGTTCGTGTTGGCGATCGTATGCTTATTGACGGGGGTATCGTGGATAATTATCCAATTGATGAAATGCTTTCGAAAGGCATGGATGTGATCATAGGCATAGATGTGCAAACAAATACCAGCTCAACAGACGAAACATCCACCTTATCAGAAATGTTAACACGGATAAGTAGCTTTCAAACTCAGAAGCAAATGGGTTTAAAAAGAAAGAAAACACAAATTTACATCCGACCAGAACTGGCTGCGTTTAACATCTTGTCTTTTGACAAGCAAAAAGAAATTATGGCACAGGGCGTTCTTGCAGGACAGAAGGCAAGGCCACAACTGCTCGCATTAGCTAAGAACCAAAAGCAGAGAGTTAAGGAACTAAAGGAAATACCCCATTCTTTCAAACTGGATAAACTTTTAGTAGGTACTACTCCAAATTATAAAACGAATTATTTACTTGGGAAGCTAAGGGTAAAATCAAAGAATACCTATTCCTTCAAAAAATTGAAGGAAGGCATGGCAAACCTTGCCGCTACTCAAAACTTTGACGCCTTTCGGTATAGCCTAAAAACAGAAAACGGCAAAGAAGTACTTAAAATGACACCCCCCGAAACAAAGTACACGACTCTTTTTCGTGGTAGTTTACATTACGACAAATTATTAGGGGCATTGGCATTGGTAAATCTTACTAAAAAGCACGCATTTTTAAAAAACGATGAGGTTTCTTTAGACATCATGTTAGGCGCATATTTCCAGTATGCCTTTTCGTACTTTATAGACAAAGGCGAGTTTTGGTCAGTAGGCTTAAGCGCTATCCAGCATCAATTTGACACCGCAGCTCCCGTATCATTCAACACAGATCAGTTTGCCACGAACAAATCAACAAGAACACGTGTTTTGGTTCAGAGAAACACATGGTATGTACAAACCCTTTTTAAAGAAGAAGCAGTATTGGGGGCTGGACTAGCACATCAACACAATGTGTTTAAAACAAATTTATTTGACACACAAACAGCTCGTTTTTTGTATGCCGACAAGGCCGACTATTACAGCGCACTAGGGTATTTGAAGGTAGACACCAGAGACGATAAATTTTATCCGAACAAAGGCGGGTTTTTTGAAGGAGATATCAATTATTATTTTAGTAAAAAATCATCTGGAGAAGACATTACTTTCGCTCCTTTTTTGATTGCAAAAGCCAATATGGGAGCCACCGTATCATTGGATTCAAAATGGGCACTCCTTTTTAGTACATCTGGAGGCTTCACTGTTGGCGACACCACATCTTCTGCTTTTGATTTTACTTTTGGCGGATATGGGAATACTCCTGTTTTGAACTATCAAACCTTCATCGGGTTACCCCAACAGCACGTCGCGGGCAATAGTTTTGTTAAAGCAGAGACTACAATTGACTATGAGTTTACGCCAAAACATCATTTAAAAATGTTATTAAATGGAGGGATTGTTAGCACAGATATATTCAAGACGGGGCAGTGGAAAAGAGGCATTGACTATTATAGCGCAGGGATTGCATATGGATTGGAAACTTTTGCTGGGCCTATAGAGCTTACAGCTGCATATAGCCCACAGTTTAGCAAGCTTTTGTTTCATGTTAATATTGGTTGGCAATTTTAAATTTAAGATAAATGCTTTTACGTATTTTTGCAGTTATGAAGTTTCAGATATGGCTATGGGTGGGGTTTTTCATTTACACGCCGCCTCTTTTCGCACAAGAAACACCACCGCCCCAAAGCAGCCACAGCATTATAGCTAAAAGTCCAACTAAGCCAGCCTTTAAAGCGGGCGAATGGTTTAAATTTAGAATCCATTATGGAATTTTTAATGCCAGCTATGCAACCCTAGAGTTAACGGAAGCAGTATGGGATGGTCAGCCTGCATTTTACGCCAAGGGCATTGGTCGAACAACAGGCTTAGCTCGTTTGTTTTTCAAGGTTGATGATTATTATAGCTCTTATTTTACAAAAGACGACAATCGACCACTCCATTTCATTCGCGACATCAATGAGGGAGGGTATAAAAAACACCTTACCATTGATTTTGATCACAAGAAAAAACAGGCTACAGTAATTGACCTTAAAAAAGAAACTACAGGGGTTTTCACTACTGATTCTGAAATTCAGGATTTAATTTCTTTTGTTTATTATTTACGAAAGCACCTGGATATTGATGCCATCAAAAAAGACGAGTTTGTAGTTGTGAACTTGTTTTTTGACTCAGAAAATTATGCGTTTAAATTCAAGTTTTTAGGCAGAGAAACCATTAAGACAAAATTCGGCAAGGTTAAAACATTAAAATTTCGTCCGTACGTACAGTCTGGGCGTGTGTTTAGAAGTAGCGAAAGCATTACACTATGGGTTAGCAGCGACGACAATAAAATCCCCTTGCGCTTGCAAGCAGATTTGAGTGTTGGAAGCATCACCGCAGATCTAGATGCCTTTAAAGGATTAAAAAACCCATTTGAAATTGTTGTTAAGAAATAGTTTTCTTTTTGTTTTTATTGCTGCCTTAACTGTTGGCTGTAGCTGTTCCTCGGATAAGGCCGATGAAACATCAGTTGCGCCACCCGAGCCAGATGTTTTTGCATATGGATATAAATTAAACAATCTTGAAGTAGTTCGAGATACAGTACAAAGCGGGGACACTTTCGCGGACATATTTTTAGAAAACGGCTTTAGTTATACGGACATTTATAACATCAACAGAAAGGTTAAAAAAACGTATAACTTTAGAAAAATAAAGCCCAAAAGACCTTACACGTTTTTATTTTCAAAAGATTCTTTGTCCTCTCCAGTAGCGTTTATTTATCAACCCTCCATGCTAGACTATGTGGTGGTAAATCTAAAAGATTCAGTCTATGCGAAAAAGAACAAAAAGGAGGTTACATTGCGAACTTTTGAAGCACAAGGTGTTATCACGAGCTCATTATCGGAGACTTTAGAAGCACAAAAGTTAAGCCCGTTACTGGCCTACGACTTGTCAGATATTTATGCGTGGAGCATCGATTTTTTTCGTTTGGAAAAAGGCGATCGATTTAAAATTGTATACACCCAAAAATATGTTGACGACTCTATTTATGTGGGGCTAAATCGCATTCATGCCGCATATTTTGAGCATAGAAAAAAACCGTATTACGCCATTGAATTTGAGTCTGATGCAGCTCGTGGAATCACAGAGTTTTTTGACGAAAAAGGGAAGAATTTACGCCGTGCGTTTTTACAAGCGCCAGTACAGTTTTCACGCATTTCCTCAAGGTATAATAAGCGCCGTCGGATATCATATTACGGGCGCACTAAGCCACACTATGGCACTGACTTTGCCGCGCCTGTAGGAACCCCCATTCGTGCTACGGCTAGTGGAACAGTTGTGGCTTCGGGCTATACCCGAGGCAACGGAAATTATGTAACCATTCGCCATAACGGCACTTACAAAACCCAGTACTTGCACATGAAAAAGCGCAAGGTGCGTAAAGGCCAACAAGTTAAGCAAGGCGATCTTATCGGAACGGTCGGCATGACAGGATACACCTCTGGCCCCCATGTTTGTTATCGCTTTTGGAAGAACGGCAAACAAGTAGATCCGTTTAGACAAAAACTCCCCGAAGCAAAGCCTATTGAACCCAAACTGAAAGAAAAGTATATGGTTTATATGCAACCCCTGAAAGAAACCTTAGATTGCATTACGTTTTATAATTCAGAAACTTCAATAACATATGTTACTCCCGAAAATCAATCCAACGTCAACTAATAGTTGGAACAAACTTGCGCAGCTCGCAAAAGACGCCAAAACACTGCAAAAGTATTTTACAGATGACACAAATCGCGCCCAACAATTTTCTATTGCATGGGAGTCCTTTTTTGTGGATTATTCAAAAAATCACATTGACAAAGACATCCAAGCCGCCTTATTAGGCTTGGCTAAAGAGACGGGCTTAGAAGACGCTCACAAGGCGTATTTTTCTGGGGAGACAATCAACCAAACAGAAGGCAGAGCTGTTTTACATACCGCCCTTAGAGCAAAAGATGACGCAGATATCCGTGTAAACGGCGAAAATGTGATGCCTGAAGTCTATGCGGTCAGAGGAAAAATTAAAACATTTACCAATGCAATTATTGCTGGAGAACAAAAAAGCAGTACAGGACAAGCATTTACAGATGTGGTTAATATTGGTATAGGCGGGTCAGATTTGGGCCCTGCCATGATTACTGAGGCTTTGACATATTATAAAAATCATCTCAACGTACACTTTATGTCTAATGTTGATGGCGATCATGTTATGGAAGTACTAAAAAAGGTTAATCCAGCTACAACATTGTTTGTAGTAGTGTCAAAAACATTTACCACGCAAGAAACCTTATCAAATGCTACTACTGCCAAAAAATGGCTTGTTGAGGCATTAGGTGAGAATGCTGTTGCAGACCATTTTGTAGCAGTATCGACAAACCTTGCTGCAATAGATGCTTTTGGCATCCAGTCCAAAAATGTATTTCCTATGAATGATTGGGTAGGAGGTCGTTTTTCACTTTGGAGTGCGGTAGGACTTTCCATTGCTTTGGCTGTTGGTCCTGATAATTTTGAAGCCCTGCTTGATGGTGCTAATCAAATGGACGAACATTTTGCCTCGGCTCCCTTTGAAGATAATATCCCTGTTATGTTGGCACTGCTTACTGTCTGGTATAACAATTTTTTAGGAGCACAATCAGAAGCTGTAATCCCATACACCCAATACCTGAACCGCTTACCAGCATACTTGCAACAGGGCATTATGGAGAGTAACGGAAAATCAGTAGACAGGAAAGGAAAGGCTATCAGCTACAACACAGGAAATATTATTTGGGGCGAACCGGGTACCAATTCACAGCATGCCTTTTTTCAATTGATGCACCAAGGGACCAAGTTGATACCAGCACATTTTATTGGCTTTTCGACAGCACTTCACGGAAACAAAGACCACCATGATAAATTGATGGCAAACTTCTTTGCACAAACAGAAGCTTTGATGAGTGGCAAAACGGAAGAGCAGGTACGTGAAGAGCTCATTCAAAAAGGAATGGATAAAGCGGAAATGGAGCAATTGGTTCCATTTAAAATATTTACGGGCAATAAGCCTACCACCACGCTTTTAATTGATAAGCTTACTCCAAACACATTGGGCGCTTTAGTGGCCATGTACGAGCATAAGATTTTTGTGGAAGGGGTGGTTTGGAATATCTATAGCTATGACCAGTGGGGCGTTGAGTTGGGCAAGCAATTGGCATCCGTTATTTTAGA
>JAQWKF010000009.1 GCA_029247985.1 Flavobacteriaceae bacterium | reverse complement strand
AAAAGTTTAATAAAAACAATTGATGCGTTTTTTGTTTTTTTTGTGCTTAGTGCCCCTTTTTTCAGCTTCCACCCACAAATACTATGTGAGTACTACAGATATGTTTTTTAAGCCTGAGCAAAATCAATTGCAGCTAGTAGTACGCGTTTTTACAGATGATTATACCGCTTCACTTTCTCGCTTCACTTCTACAGAAATAAAATTAGACCCCGACCAACTTTCAGAGACAGTGCTATCGGAGCATATGTCCGCTTATTTTCAGCAGCATTTTCAGCTCAAGTCTCCTGCATCTCCAGTTCCTTTTTCTTTTGTTGGGTGGGCGTATAAACAAGATCAGACGATTTTATATGCTTCTTTTGATTCCTTACCAGAAATGACGGAATTGGAGTGGTCCAATACTTTTTTGATGGACGTTTTCCCTGACCAAAAAAATATTGTTGTACTCACAACGCCCAAGAGGAAGAAAAGTTTTCTGCACACCCGAGATCGTATTTTTGCAAAATTCAGTTTTTAATTTTCCTACAATCCAATATATTTATACAAAATCCATTAAAAATGAAATGTACTTCAATTCTCACCTCATTCTTAACCCTTTCTTTTGTTATCGCTTTTGCGCAAGAATCAACCACCCCACAAGGGCATACTAACCAAAACAAGTTTCGACAATTGTACAACGAATTGGCTACGCCAAATGCTTACAGAACAGCATCTGGTGCACCAGGCCCTGCCTACTACCAACAGCAGGCGGATTATGTCATGGAGCTTACCTTGAATGACGACACTCAAGAATTGTTTGGCGATCAGACCATTACCTATACCAATAATTCACCTGAAATGCTATCCTATTTATGGTTACAGCTCGACCAAAACGTTCGTGCTCGTGATGGCCAATCCTTTGATCGACTTGATAATGGAAACGACTACTATGGAACCCAACGTGCTGTTGGGCCTGGATTTATCAATGCCTATATATTGGAAGAGAAATTTGATGGCGGTTTTAAAATAGATTTATTGCAAGGTGCTGATGGTGTGGATTTGCCATATACAGTACACCAAACCATGATGCGGATAGATTTGCCAACTTCATTGGCTTCAGGGACGGCTATTTCGTTTCGACTAAAATGGCATTACAATATTCCCAATCGTCAGTTTTGGGATGCCCGTTCTGGTTATGAATATTTTAAAAAGGATGATAATTACGCTTATTTCATTGCACAGTTTTTTCCACGTATGGCAGTCTACAACGATGTTGAAGGTTGGCAAAACCAGCAGTTTTGGGGCAATGGCGAGTTTGCACTTCCCTTTGGCGATTATGATGTAAAAATCACGGTTCCCGATGATCATATCGTCGAGTCTACTGGGGTGTTGGAAAATCGTAAGGCAGTTTATTCATCAACCATGATGAAGCGTTTTAAGGAAGCAAAAAAATCATACGATGCGCCTGTTTTTATTGTAACGCAAGAAGAAGCAGAAGCCAATGAAAAAAGTACGCCCACGGGTACTAAAACATGGCACTTTACGGCTAAAAACGTACGTGATTTTGCCTTTGCCTCTTCTCGTAAGTTTATTGTTGACATGATGAATGTAGACGTTAACGGGAACGATGTAATGGCAGTTTCGGTATATCCAAAAGAGGGAAATCCACTTTGGGAACAATGGTCTACAAAAACAGTGGCAAGTGCTTTGAAATCCTATTCACGAATGACCTTTGATTACCCTTATCACAAAGCGGTTTCGGTTCACGCAGATGATGTGGGAATGGAATACCCTATGATTTGTTTCAATTTTGGACGACCTGATGAAAGTGGATATTATAGCGACCGTACCAAGTTTGGTATGATAGGCGTTATAATTCATGAGGTAGGGCATAATTTTTTCCCAATGATTGTCAATTCAGACGAACGTCAATGGGGCTGGATGGATGAAGGCCTAAATTCATTTGTTCAAATTATTGCTGAGCAAGATTTTGGCAAGTCACACCCAGATGCAATTCCTGGAATGGAGCATTACCCTTCCGACGATATGGATCCGCAGAATATTGTTCCTTATATGTCAGGGGATCAAGATTTTATTGCACCCATAATGGCAAACCCAGAGAACGTGTATCAACTTGGACCTAATGCTTACAGCAAGCCAGCAACGGCGCTAAATATTCTTAGAGAAACCGTTATGGGTCGTGAGTTGTTTGATCATGCCTTTAAGACTTTTTCTCAATGATGGATGTTTAAACACCCTACTCCTGAAGATTTTTTCCGCACCATGGAGGATGCCTCTGCTTTTGATTTGGATTGGTTTTGGCGTGGATGGTTTTTTACTACTGATGTTGTTGATATGGGCGTAACGGGCGTTGAGGACATTAAAAAGTTTGATGATGATATGCGCTATTTTTCTCGTTATTATACAAACAGTTTACGAAATTTAACCCCTGATGATTTCAATAATCGCAAAGAACCCAAAAAATTCTATAAGGTTACTTTTGAAAAACCAGGTGGTATTCCAATGCCCCTGATTGTGGAGTATTCTTATGCTGACGGCACCAAAGAGCGCAAAACCTATCCTGCTCAAGTGTGGCGTAAGAGCGACCGCGAGGTGAGTAAATATATTGCTACAGACAAAGAGATTGTCGGGGTGCTGGTTGACCCAGATAATGCTACGGCGGATATCAACAAGGATAACAACACTTGGCCCAAAGTATTGGAGGAAAACGATTTCGAAAAGTTCAAAAAACAACAAGACTAAACATAAAAGCCAGCCTTAGGGGTGGCTTTTTTGTTTTTAGATTACCTTTGTATTATGGTTTACTTTATTAGCGGTGCCGAAATCGTATTTGTTTTTATAGTAGTGCTTTTGGTCTTTGGTGCCGATCGCATTCCAGACATTGCGCGCACCCTTTCCAAGGGAATTCAGCAGGTAAAAACCGCCAGTCGTGATTTCCGTGAAGAAATTGAAAAATCTGCAGAAGCCCAAGGTTTAGATACAAAAGAACTTCAAAAAGAAGTAAACGATATCAAAAAGGAACTTAACGAAATTACAGGTACTGTAAAGCGCAAACGCTAAATCTTCCGCAAAAGCGTAAGCCCATCTCTAACAGGAAGCACTACGGTTTCTACACGATTATCCAAAGCGACTTTATTGTTGAAAATTTGCAAAGATGCTGTAGCCTGGTCAACGGCATTTTCCATGACTTTACCAGACCACAGTACATTATCGGCAATAATCAATCCCCCTGAACGCACCCGGTCAACAATCAAATCAAAGTAACGCGGATACTGCTCCTTGTCAGCGTCAATAAAAACAAAGTCAAAAGTTCCTTTTAAGGTTGGAATAATTTCTGCCGCATTGCCCAAATGCTGAACAATGTTTTTCCCAAAACCAGAAGCGTCAAAATAGCGCCGTTGCATATCGATCAACTCCTCATCTTTGTCTAGGGTATCAATCCGTCCATCTGTTTGTAAGCCTTCTGCTAAACACAAGGCCGAATAGCCGGTGTAGGTTCCAATTTCCAAAATACGTTTGGGTGATACCAATTTAGATAATAATGCCAATAAACGCCCTTGGTAAGCCCCACTTAACATACGCGGTTGCAATACCTTGAGATTGGTTTCTCGTGCTAACTTTTGCAGCAATTCGGGTTCTTCTTCTGAGTGTTTTGCTACATATGCTTCTAAACTTGGATTTATAAAATTCATACTTTCTTGGGTCTTGCGTATGCATAGCGATCCAACAAGCTTGTTGTGGCATATCCGTCTAGTCCGTTGATGGCTACGGTATTGGCGTTTTCAAGCTTCAGCCATCCATCTTCTTGTTGTATGTCTTGGTCTGCAATAAAAACGTGTTCAATGGCACTTACTAAAAGCAAGGTGTCGTTTTCTTTAATTTCATATGCATTCAAAAACCTGCATCCCAAACGGATTTTTGCTCCTTTCACAAAAGGCGCTGGGAAGTCACCAAGGAATTCTTCTTCCAAATCTGTTTTAGTAAATTCTGAAACTTCATCTGGATATTTTGCTGAGGTATGATGCGCATCTTCTATGATATCGCTGTAGATGTGGTTTACCGTAAATACACCAGTATCTTTTATGTTGCGATAGGTATCTCTAGGTACGGTGGTGGGGCGTAGAATAAAGCCAATCAATGGGGGGTTACTTCCAAGATGGGTAATACTACTAAAAACAGCCACATTGCTAACGCCATTTAGCGATTTTGTTCCTAATAAATTTGCCGATTTAAAACCTGTGCAACTGTTGATGAGATTTAATCGAAAGATTTTATCCATCTGATCGATATCGGTTCTTGAATAATGTATCATAACGCTTTTGATGCAAACTTACGCAATACGTTGAATTTAGTTACTTTTGCCCTTCCGGGTCATTAACTCAGTTGGTTCAGAGTGTCGCCTTGACAGGGCGGAAGTCATTGGTTCGAATCCAATATGACCCACAAAACATGATTTTTCAAAAAAAAATTAGCCTTCCACCTTTCCAAAGGGGGTTTCATTTAATCACCTCATATGTTTTAAGTGAGATTCCCAAAAGTAGTGGCGTAGTTCATGTTTTTATCAAGCACACTTCTGCGAGTCTAACCATAAACGAAAATGCCGATCCCAGTGTCCGAGTAGATTTTGAAACACATTTTAACAAAATGGTTTCAGAGGATGATACACACTACACGCATACCCTTGAGGGTCCAGATGATATGACCTCACATATTAAAAGTAGCTTATTGGGATCATCTGTTAGTTTTCCTGTCCAAAACGGCGTACCCCAACTGGGTGTTTGGCAAGGTATTTATCTGTGTGAACACCGCAATCAAGCTGGTTCAAGAAAAATTTTCATTACTTTCATGGGATAATAATTTAATATTTAACCTATGCGAATTACGTATCTTCTTTTAATTCCATCCTTATTTCTTGTTTATGCGCAGCCTTCGGATGAACACATCAAGAATCTTATAGCTAGCAATATAGCAGAAACTATTGAGCTAAGACATTGGTTTCATCAACATGCCGAGTTAAGTAACAGAGAGTTTAAAACTTCGGAAAGAATTGCAGAAGAATTAAAAAAAATAGGGCTAAATCCCCAAACGGGTATTGCCAGAACAGGAGTTGTTGCTGTTTTAAATGAAGGAAAGCCAGGCCCCGTCGTGGCACTACGTGCTGATATAGATGGGCTTCCTGTTAGGGAAAGAGCTGATCTGCCTTGGGCTTCTAAAATGACTGGGATATACAACGGAGAAGAAGTGCCTGTTATGCACGCTTGTGGTCATGATACACATATCGCTATTTTATTGGCTACCGCAAAAGTTTTATACCGTATAAAAGACCAGATTCCCGGTCAAGTGAAATTTATTTTTCAACCCGCAGAAGAGGGTCCACCGCCTGGAGAGGAGGGAGGCGCAGCGCTGATGGTAAAAGAAGGTGTTTTGACAAATCCAGACGTTGATGCCATTTTTGGATTGCATATTAGTTCAAAATCAACAGCTGGGCAAGTCATGCTAAAACCGGGTTCAATCATGGCTGCAGTTGATGAATTTAGAATTGATTTAACAGGCGTACAAACCCACGGTTCTACCCCCTGGACGGGAATTGACCCGATAGTCACAGCCTCTCAAATGATTAATTCAATCCAGACCATTGTAAGTCGAAGCATGCCTTTGACTACCGCTGCAGCTGTTGTTACCATAGGCAGTATTCACGGGGGGGTGAGGAGTAATATCATTCCAGAAAAGCTGTATATGTTGGGCACCATCAGGACCTTAGATACGAGTATGCGTGCAACTGTTCTTAAAAGACTAGACGAAATAGTTCAAAATATCGCGGCTGCAAACAACGTAAAAGCAGACGTCACCTTTATGAATAGCTACCCCGTTACTTATAATGATCCACCTCTTTATGAAAAGATGTTGCCAACATTGAAGCGGGTTTGTGGTGCTGATAATGTAAAGTATATGGATGCCATTACGGGTGCGGAAGATTTTTCCTTTTTTCAAAAGGAAGTGCCGGGAGTTTATTTCTTTATTGGTGGCAGCTCAAAGGGTGAGGATTTAGATAAGGTGGCACCTCACCACACGCCAGACTTTTACGTTGACGATTCAGCGCTAGAAACGGGTGTTGTTTCCATGACCTCGCTTACCGTAGATTATTTTACAAAAGGATTATAGGCTGTCAAGTACTTTTTCTAAAGTAGCACTTCGCGATCCTTTAATGAGCAGCTGATCGGCCTCAACGGGATTATTTTTTAAAAACAAATTAAGCTTATCCACTGAGGCAAAGTAATGTGTTGTTACGAGGTGTTTGTATGGCTCGCCTACCCAGTAAGATGTTTCAAAGTCCTGTTTTTTGACCAAATCAACCAACGCTTGGTGCTCAGCCGATTCATAAGTTCCTAGCTCTGCCATATGCCCCAGTATCACGGCTTTTTTTCCACTCCTTTTAGCAAATGCTGCAATGGCAGCTTTCATACTACTCGGATTTGCATTATAAGCATCAAATGTCAGCGTCTTTCCGTTATGTGTCATCAGCTGGGAGCGGCTATTGTTTGGAGTGTAATCACTAATGGCTTTGGCAGCCTTTACTATCGAAACACCAAAGTAAGCACCAATACTAACAGCAGCAGCAATATTTTCTTTGTTGTAGGTGCCTGCTAGCTGTGTAGGTATTTCAATATTTTGATATACTAATGTTAGGGTTGGTTGGTCTTGGGTAATCCTAAATTCGGATGGTTTATAGGCAGCGAGCGTCACATCACCTACTGAATTAAGCAGCTTATTGTTATCTTCATTGATAAAAATAACCCCGTCCTTTTTAGCTATAAAATCGTAAAGTTCTGTTTTGCCCTGAAGCACACCTTCTTCTGATCCAAACCCTTCTAAATGGGCCTTACCTACATTAGTTATAAGACCGTGAGTAGGTTGTGCTATTTCACATAAAAATGCTATTTCTTTTAAGTGGTTGGCCCCCATCTCTATAATTGCATGACTGTGGGCTGTCGTTAGTCGTAATAATGTGAGCGGCACACCTATATGATTATTGAGGTTTCCATCGGTAGCCAACACCTTATGCGTAGTACCTAAAACAGCACGCATAAGCGCTTTGGTCGTCGTTTTTCCATTACTCCCTGTGAGTCCAATTATTGGAATATCAAATTGGTTTCTGTGGTATTGGGCAAGTGTCTGTAACGTTTCTAGTACATCATCTACCAAATAACAATTTTGATTAGTTTCAGCCACCGCTTTATTATCAACTATAGCGGCTAGTGCACCTTTTTCAATGGCTTGATGGGCAAATGCATTTGCATCGAAATTAGGACCCTTGAGGGCAAAAAAAAGCTGATTGGAAGTTACTTTTCTGCTATTGGTTTGAACCCCTGAAGATTTTAAAAATAATTGATATACTTCTTTAAGCGAAGTCATGGCTTTAATCGCGCGGACGTTTCTTTAACTTGCTTTCGCCTAAATAGGACATGGCACAACGGAAGCCAATATAATCTGCCGCCATAAATTCGGGTAAATAACGTCTCTGTGCAGGATCTAACCAATAAGCACGGTCTTTCCAAGAACCTCCTTTAACAACACGTGTTTGGTCGGAAATAAGCGATTTTACTTTTTCTTGTTCCTTAATTTGATCTCCTTTTTCATTTACCGCAAATTTGTACATTTCATTGGCATCGCCATTGGGGTTTGACTGCACATCTCCGTCAAGGTAGTCTGTATTGTAAGCTTCATTGAAGTTTATTCGTAATTGACTATCCTTTTCGTCAATTTCAGAAAATACTACATCGCCAGGAAGAGCCTTAACCGCAAGTTTGTTGTTAGGCATGGTATCAATGATTACCTCCTCGACAATTTTTGTATTCCCTTCTTGGTTAATGGCGGGTTTCATATACAGATTACCTCTGTAATAATTCAAGTCAGAAACATCGTTATTAATGATAGGGCGGTAAACATCTGCAACCCATTCTGCTACATTACCCCCCATACCGTATAGTCCAAAACTGTTTGGAGAGAATGAACGAACAGGTGCTGTAATATCAGCATTGTCAGAAGACCATCCTGCAACGCCACTGTAATCTCCCCTTCCTTGTTTGAAATTTGCTAGCTGATCTCCTTCATTTTGGCGTTTTGATGATCTGGTCGAGGCACCTGACCAGGGGTATTTCTTTTTTCCACGATAATTGTTGTATTCTCTAGCTTCGTTTAAGCCTAAAGCAGCATATTCCCATTCAGCCTCGGTCGGTAAACGATATTCGGGCAGCAACAACCCTTTTTCACGTTTCACAAAATTTAATTCAGTTGAATCTGCGTCTTTGCTTCGGGGTTGTGCGCTTCTGCCAACTTTATCAGTAATATCTCCACCATATGATTGCCTAGGAGCACGTAAATATGTTTGGGTGTTAAATTCCTTTCCTGGAGAAAGGCTATCGATTTGAAGCGAAATCCCTTTTTCGATATATCCTTCTCGTTCCAATACGCTCTCATTAACCCGCTCGGTACGCCATTTGGCGTAGTTTGTGGATTGTTGCCAAGTAACTCCAACTACGGGATAATCTTGAAAAGATGGGTGGCGCAGATAATTGTTTACCATGTCTTCATTAAAGCCTAGCGGGCTTCGCCAAACCATGGTATCGGGAAGAGCTGCCGTATAGACATCAGAATATGGTCCCCCTTGATCTTTATAAACGCGCTCGAGCCAATCCAAATATTCATTGTACATCAAATTTGTAACTTCTGTTTCGTCTATATAGAACGAACGTACTTGCACACGGACGGGGGTGTTATTCCAGTCACGCATGACATCATCTTGTACTTTTCCTTTTACAAAAGTTCCACCTGGAACAAAAACAAGTCCTGGTGCTGTTTCTTGGCCTTTATAGCCAGTTTCGTATTGAAAGCCTCCTCTAGGAGAATTGATGGAAAGTCCTGTTCCTTGCGAAACATTTGATCTGCTTTTATTAGTACTACAACTTGAAATAAGTGTAATTATTAAAGCGGAAATGAATAGATTTGTGTACGTTTTCATTATTAAATTTCGATTCATATCAAAGGTGCAATATACGAATAAATAGTGCGTTTATATACTTACTAAACGAAGTCAAGTCCAAATTAGTATACAATACACATTATACGATTACTAATCCAGCATCGTTATAAACATATATGCGTTTACATTTTATAGCTCTTATCTTCTTTCTTATTGGGTGGAATTCCATTTCTGCACAAAGCTTGAGTACGCATCCCTATTTAGACCAAACAATGGTTTCGTGGCGTCAATTTAGTGTTGAAGAAACGGGAGTTCATAAAATATCCAAGGATTTTTTACGTAAACTAGACCTTCCTGTACAGGAAATCGATCCGAGAACAATCCGAATTTTTGGTCGTGGTGGTCAAATGCTTCCGTTAAAAGCAGGGGATGAGATAGAAACTTTATATGAGAATGCACTGATCGTTGAAGGAGAAGAAGACGGTAGTTTTGACGATGAAGATTATATTCTTTTTATGGGGTATGCTAATGATACATGGAATAAAGAAAGTGAAACTTACCTTAATCTTTACCACGATACCGCACAATATTATATTACTTATGGCACTTCTTTTGGAAAACGCGCTTTGGTACTAGTGGGAACAGAAAGTCCTGATACAGATGCTGCCTCCAGTGCTGTTTATACGGCCTTTTTAGAAGAAGATAAATATAATTTGGGGTCTCTTGGAAGGCGTTGGTTTGGTCAGCGTTTTTCTGATGAGCAAGAAGAAACATTTATACTTGAAACACCTAATGTTGCTATGGGTACTCAAATTGATGTAGCAGCACGAGTTGCTTCAGATGGGTCAACTACATCCACATTTAAGCTGACTGTTGGAAGTGATACAGACGTTAAATCCATGAGCGGAGCCACCAAAACTTTAGTTGGATCGGAGCCTGGTACAAGCTTTAATCAGCTTCGTGGTATACTTCATTTGACGCAAAATGCCACTGAAAGCATTACGGCTAAATTGTTGTATAATTCAAATGGAGATTTTGCTGCAAATGGCTATTTAGATTTTTTAATAGCACAATACCTAAGAGACTTGGATGGCGCAGGAGGAAGCTTTGTGTTTTCATTAGCATCCACGGACCCTGCTCAGCAAGTAGCGGTCGCTTCAGCTTCAAACGAAACGTGTATATGGGAAATGAATGGAGATGTAGTTCACATACCTCCCACTGGCGCAACCTCATTTGGCAGCGATGTTGTGGTGGACGAAGGAAGTAAATTTTACTTATCAACAGCGTATAAAATACCGACTTTTAGCCGCAGTACACGCGTGCTGAGCCCTTCCTCGGTTTTAAAAAATATACTTGCTTTACCGCCCACTACCTACTTGTTAATTACATCCGAAGCATTTCGAAAAGAAGCAGAATTACTGGTAAACTATCGCAAACATGTAACGGGGTTGTCTGCTCAAGTCGTAACGGTTGAGGAAATTTATCAAGCCTTCTCAACAGGCCAACAAGATATTGCTGCCATCCGAAACTTTGTGCGCTATTTATATTTTTCCCAAGGCAAAAAACTCAAATACGTATGCTTGTTTGGCGACACAAGTTTTGATTATAAAAGAAGAACTGCTGCTAATGACATGGTGGTGCCTACTTTTCATGCGTTAAACAGCTTTTCACTTACAAATTCATTTATGTCCGATGATTTTTTTGTCATGTTGGATGAAGATGAAGGCATGCTTACTTCAATTGACCGTATGAATATTGCCGTTGGACGCATGGTCTTTTCCAATGCTTCCCAAGCACGTGTGTTGGTGAATAAAGTTATAGATTATGAAAATCCAAAAAATAGAGATAGTTGGAATAATAGTTTTACGATACTTTCTGATGATGCAGACCAATTTGACAATAAAGACGATTTTAATTTACAAGTATCTCTTAATGCTCTTGGTGATGAAATTGTAAGCCAGAAACCATTGTTGAATATTACCAAGATTCATTCAGATGCCTATAAACAAATTGCATCTGCTGGGGGAGATCGATATCCAGAAGTGGAGACTGCTATAGAAAATAGACTGTCTCAAGGGACTTTGGTTGTCAATTATTTTGGTCATGGAGGTGAAGATGGCTTGGCCCAAGAATTTATAGTGGATAAAGACATGGCTTCAACCCTATTTCACCCAGGAAAATATCCTCTTTTTGTCACGGTTACTTGTGAGTTTTCTCGATTTGACAATCATACCAGATCAACGGCTGGTGAAATGTTATACCAAAACCCCACAGGTGGTGCCATTGGAATGATTTCAACTACTCGACAGATTTTTGTTTTTAAGGGTGTTGAGTACAATAAAATTTTATCCAAGTACCTGTTCTCCTATGGAAGTGAGAATTATACCAGTATTGCTGAGGCCTTGCGACTTGCTAAAAATGAATTTACAGATGCAAGTCAAAAACGTGTGCTTTTTTACATAGGCGACCCTGCACTTAAACTTCATATTCCCAAACGAGAAATTGCTATATCTGACTTAAATGGAGTTCCTATAGCCGATGTCTCCGTTGCAGATCGTCAATTTAAAGCACTTGATAAGATCACGTTAGGTGGAGAAATATTGGGTACTTCCGGACAGCTTCAGCAAGATTTTAACGGAACGGTAAGCCTCCAAATTTTCGACAAGGAAGTAGTGCGTTCAACACTTGGCAATGACCAAGAAAAAACAATGGACTTTACAATACTTGGTGCGCAGGTTTTTGAGGGGCTTGCCACGGTTGCTAATGGTCAATTTTCATCCACTTTCGTCATTCCTAAGGATATTAATTTAGATGTAGGTGCTGCAAGAATTAGCTTTATTGCCTTTAATCAAGATAAAACTGAGTCTGTGGGAGGCTTTTCAAATCAGTTTAACATAGGGGGAATAAATACGACGACTGCCGGTGACACACAAGGACCCCTAGTCGATGTTTATTTAGAGAGTAGAAGTTTTATCGACGGCGGTAAGGTATTTAATAGCCCAATGCTTATCGTCGATTTTGAAGATGAAAATGGTATCAATTCGTCTGGTGGATTGGGGCATGATATTATCGCTACGCTAGATGATAATCAAGCAGATCCTTATGTGCTCAATGCTTTTTATTCTACAGCATTGGACGATTTTACCAAAGGAACCCTTGCATATCCGCTAAATAACCTGGAATTGGGGCGACATACGTTAACAGTACGCGCATGGGATACCCACAACAATCCAAGCAGCAAAACCATTAGTTTTACGGTTATTGATAGCAGCGAAATTCAAATTGAAAATGTATTTAACTCTCCCAACCCTGTTACAGATCAAACAATATTTTTTATTCAACACAACAAACCAAGGGAGTTGCTTGACGTGAAAATTTCTATATTTACCGCTGATGGGAAACGCATTTGGACCAGGAGTCAAGAAGTATTCTCTTCAAGCTACCTGATCGACAGCTTAATGTGGAATGCAACAACTTCCAGCGGTCAAAAAGTAAATAAAGGAACCTGTATATACACGATTGAACTTATTTCTACGTTATCAAGTTCCAGTGATTTATATTCAGGAAAACTTATTGTAAATTAATTATGAAATATCCAATACATCTTACACTTCTTTTTTTAGTAACCCAACTCACATTTGCACAGCAAGACATCCGCGTAGTTACTACAGCCGTACCCTTTTTATCCATTGCGCCTGATGCACGCGCTGCTGCTTTGGGAGACCAAGGGGTTGCAACTTCTTCAGATGCATTTTCAAACCATTGGAATCCAGCAAAATATGCGTTTGTTAAAAATGACACTGGGGCTGCCATTAGTTACACTCCTTACTTGAGTAAATTAGTTAACGATATTTTTTTAGCTGATGTAACATATTTCAGGGCTATTGATGAACGTTCTGCTTGGGCCGGTGGCTTGCGCTATTTTAGCCTTGGCGAGATTCAAATTGGGGAAAGGCCTGAGGACTTTGTTATTCCACTTATTGAAAGACCCAATGAATATGTTATTGATGCGACTTATGCATTAAAGCTAAGTGACAAATTCTCTATGGCCATTCAAGGATCGTTTTTGACTTCGGATTTAAAGCTTGATTATGGCAACAATGACAGCTCTTCTGCAAGTACAGTTGCGGTTGGCGTCTCTGGGTTTTACCAGTCTTATGAAGTGCCTTACTCCAACTTTTCTGGAATTTGGCGTGCAGGTTTTAATGTTTCAAACATAGGTCCCAAACTCAAATATGATGAAGCGGGTGAATCAGATTTTTTACCCACCAACTTAAAAGTAGGTGGTGGATTTGATTTTATTTTTGATTCCTACAATAAACTTGCCGTAAGTTTGGAAATCAACAAACTTTTGGTGCCTTCACCAAGTGAGCCTATTACAGATGGCTATGGAAATATTACTGGATATGCACAACCCAATGATGTTGGCGTTTTATCGGGAATTTTTAAATCGTTCGGCGATGCGCCTGATGGTTTTAGCGAGGAATTAAAAGAATTTACGTGGTCGCTTGGGGCTGAGTTTTTGTACGACGATTCCTTTGCGTTGCGTGCAGGATATTTTAATGAGAACGAACTTAAAGGCGCTCGAAAATTCTTTACTCTAGGTGCTGGATTTAAATACAATGTAATTGATGTTGATTTATCCTATCTTATTTCTGCTGGCAGGGTAATAAACCCACTTGAAAACACCTTGAGGTTCTCGCTGACGTTCAATTTTGGAGCAGAGCGGTACTAAGCCTTAGTTTTCGTTTTTTTGCCAAAGTAAGTTGCCTTATCTTTGCAATTCGCATAACAAAAGCGCCTTATGAAAGAAGTCACACGTGACACCTATCTCGATTGGTACAAAAACATGATGTTTTGGCGCAAGTTTGAAGACAAACTTGCCTCGGTATATATCCAACAAAAAGTTCGTGGTTTTTTACATTTATACAATGGACAAGAAGCTATTTTAGCGGGTTCACTACACGCTATGGACCTTACCAAAGATCGCATGATTACCGCCTACCGTAATCACGTTCAACCCATTGGCATGGGCGTTGATCCCAAAAGAGTGATGGCCGAACTTTTCGGTAAGGCTACGGGTACCTCAAACGGATTGGGTGGC